>JACRCJ010000149.1 GCA_016219075.1 Deltaproteobacteria bacterium
CCCTTGACTCATGGGCATCATCAGTGGTGTACTTATGCATGGCGGTTGTACTCCTTTCTTTGGGCCTCAAGCCCGGTTCTTGGTCGAACCTGAAGGATACACCGCCTTACTTCTATTTCCACACCTTTTTATACTACCTCTTACACCCGCTAAATAATGACAGCCTAATAGTTCCGACCTATGAAGAGAAGTTATCTTCCCGTACTCCTCAATCCGCCTGCTTCCTTAAAAATGTCGGCGTGTCGTAGAGGTCTTCGTCGTCGCTGTTGAAGCCGCCGAGCTTGCCGAGCCTGTGGATATCCCTGGCCCTCATCTCGAAGTTCTTTTCCTTCTCTTTCCTTATGTGGGTCGGAACATCGAGGTCGCCTATGATCATGGCCGGGGCGATCCCGTCCTTCGGGAGCCGCGCCTCTTCCGCCTTGCCGAAACCCGTGGCGATGACCGTGACCCTCACCTCTTCGCCCATCTCCTCGTCTATGACCGCGCCGAAGATGATGTGGGCGTCGTCGTGGGCCTCTTCGTGTATGAGCGTGGACGCCTCGTTGACATCGTGTATCGTCATGTCGGAAGAACCGGTGATGTTTATGAGGACCCCCCTTGCGCCGTTTATCGAAATGTCTTCGAGGAGCGGCGAGGAGATCGCCTTTCTGGCGGCCTCCGAGGCCCTGTTCTCTCCGCGCGCCACCCCGCTGCCCATGAGGGCCTGGCCCATCTCGCTCATGATCGTCTTCACGTCGGCGAAGTCGACATTGACGAGGCCCGGGACGGTTATGACGTCCGAGATCCCCTTTACGGCCTGCAGGAGCACCTCGTCGGCCTTCTTGAAGGCCTCGGTGAGCGATGTGTTCTTGTTGGCTACTGACAGCAGTCTCTGGTTCGGTATGGTGATGACGGTATCGACGACGTCCTTTATCCTCTTGAGCCCTTCTTCGGCCTGGCGCATCTTCTTGGTGCCCTCGAAGGAGAACGGCTTTGTCACGACGGCCACGACGAGGGCCCCGACTTCGCGGGCCGCCTCGGCCACTATGGGGCCGGCCCCTGTCCCCGTGCCGCCGCCCATCCCGGCGGTTATGAAGACCATGTCGGCTCCGCGAAGCGCCTCGATGAGCGCGTCCCTGCTCTCCATCGCGGCGTTCCTGCCGACCTCCGGGTTCGCCCCGGCCCCGAGGCCCTTCGTGAGGCCCACCCCGAGCTGTATCTTGATGTTGGCCTTTGATTTGGCAAGGGCCTGGCTGTCGGTGTTGGCCGCGAGGAACTCCACCCCCTCAAGACCGCTTTCGATCATCGTGTTGACGGCGTTTCCGCCGCAGCCGCCGACCCCGACCACCTTCAGTCTCGCACCGCTGTTGAAGCTGTCGTCCATTTCGATCGCCATCAATCCACCTCCTCCGTTTTACCGTTACCAAAAGTTTTTATTTTTTCAAATCCTTGAAAGCATGTTAAAGAACCCCCGCCGCCGCGCCCTTCGCGCTCCGCAATATCAAAAGAACTCCTTCATC
Source organism: Deltaproteobacteria bacterium (assembly GCA_016219075.1). Classification (GTDB taxonomy): domain Bacteria; phylum Desulfobacterota; class GWC2-55-46; order GWC2-55-46; family GWC2-55-46; genus JACRCH01. The sequence goes on from JACRCJ010000149.1 coordinate 1,500, forward strand.
CAGCCCTTCATCCGCGCGGTGAGCTTGTTGAATATCGTGTTTTCGCTCCCCCTCTGGAACCGGGTGCCGTTCAAGTGCTTGCCCCCGTACTGCACGAGGCCGACGCCTGTTGAGTAGCTCGGGCTCCTGACGATGTCGACGAGCCCGGTGATGTTGGCCGGCAGCCCGCGCCTCACCGGGAGGTTGAAGACCTGCTCCGCCAGCTCCACTATCCCCTCCATCGCGGCGCTCCCGCCGGTCAGGACCACGCCCGAGGAGATGAGGCTGTCGTAGCCCGACTTCATGATCTCTCTCTGGACGAGCTGGAATATCTCCTCTATCCTCGGCTCCACTATCTCGCAGAGCATGTACCGGGAGACCTTTCGGGAGCTGTTTCCGCCGACGGACTGGACATCGATCATGTCGTCCCTGGAGACCATCGCCGTCATGGCGCAGCCCCATTCTTTTTTTATCTTCTCGGCCTCGCTCGCCGTGGTCCTCAGGCCCACGGAGATGTCCCCGGTGACCTGGTTGCCGCCAAGCGATATGACGGTGGTGTATTTTATCGTGCCGTTGTGGTAGAGCGCTATGTCGGTAGTGCCGCCGCCGATGTCCACGAGCGCCACGCCTATCTCCCTCTCGTCGGGGTTCAGGACCGCTTCGCTTGAGGCTATCTGCTGTAGGGCTATGTCGGCCACGTCGAGCCCCGCCTTGTTCGCGCACTTGACGATGTTCTGGGCGCTGGTGACGGCGGCCGTGACGATATGGACCTTCACCTCAAGCCTTATGCCGATCATCCCGAGGGGCTCCTGTATCCCCTCCTGGTCGTCCACTATGTACTCCTGCGGGATCACATGGATGACTTCCCTGTCCGGTGGGATCACCACGGCCTGCGCGGCCTCTATCACCCTGTCTATGTCGGACTGCGTTATCTCTCTGTTCTTTATCGCTATGACGCCGTGGCTGTTAAACGCCCTTATGTGGCCTCCGGCTATCCCGCAGTAGACCTTGTTGATCTCGCAGCCGGCCATCAGCTCGGCCTCCTCGACGGCCTTCTTTATCGACTCGACGGTGCTCTCGATGTTGACGACCACCCCCTTTCTGAGCCCCTTTGACGGGTGGGTGCCGACGCCTATTATCTCTACCCCTTCTCTGGTCTTCTCGCCGACTATGGCGCATATCTTGGTGGTACCGATGTCGAGACCGACAATGATGTTATCCCTTTTTGCCATGCGCCTCACCGCCTTCCTTTACGACATTGGCCGAAAACCTGACGACCACCTCGCGGTAGTTATTGAGGTCCATCGCCTCTATTCCGTTTAAAGACCCGCCCCTTGTCTTCAGTATCTTCTCGAAGGACTCAAGCTTGGGTGAAAACCCCTGAAGCCCGACATCAAGCCTTACTCCCTCGTCAAGCGTGTAGACGCTCAGGCCGAAGACCCTGTCAGCGTGTATCTCCGAGACCTTCGAGAGGTTAAACCCCTCTCTGCCCTTCAAGGTCCTCATGAGGTCCAGCAGCCCCTCCTCGAGCTCTCCGGAGGTCTCCCTGAGCCCGTCGGCGGTAAGCCCGGTGATGACCGGGAGGTCAAGTCCGTCTCCCGGCGAGTACTTCTTGAAGACTACCCCGGAGGCGTCCATCACATACATGGCGTCGAGTTTCACCAGGGCCAGCGGCTCTCTCTCGGTCACCTCTATGGTGACCGTCGAGGGCAGGCCCCTTGAGACATCGACCTCCTTGATCCAGGGGTTCCGCCTTATCTTCCCGGCAACGACGCTTTCCCTGAAGGAAAGGATGTTGTCCCCCTCCTCTATCCCGGCCAGGTCGTGGATGTCGTCCTCGGAGACCCTGAACGCGCCGGCTATCTCTATCGTCTCGATAGCGAGACGCTCTGTCGTCGTAAGCTCCTTGTACCCTCTCCACCCGCCGTACGCAAGGGCGCTCCCGGCCGCAAGCACCACCGCTGCTTTCATGAACCGGGCCAGGGACCTGCCCGCCCTCTTCAGAAAAGGCTCCCTGTGCCTCCTGTTTCTCCTCTTGCTTTTGAGCGGCTTTTTGTTCATCCCTCAAGCGTCCTTAAAAAACTGTCAGGATGCTGAAAAAGTCCTTCCATGGCTTTTTCAGCAACGATTTGTCTGAAGTGAATTGCGGAACGCTGTTCCGCCTGGCAAGGAATCCTGCATTCTTAAAGCTCGCCTTATGCAGCCCCTTTGACGGGGCTGCAGACGGCGAGCGGCCAGTCAGCCAAATCTCACAAATTGCTTTTTAAATGTTGGTACGCCTGAGACTTCGTTTACGGCTTTGCTTGCCGTATGGTCTCGGGTACTTCCTATTAACGCTAAAAAAAGCCTCGCAATTGCACTCCCTTTTGGTCGTGGCTGGCAAGGAAGATTTCATTTGTATAGCTCGCCTTATCACTTCGTGAGCCGGCGAGCACCCAGTGGCAATCCATGGATTGCCCGGGGGACCCGCCCGTTGGGTGGGTCGGGCTGCTTTTCAGCAGCCTGCTAAAGAGACAAATCCCTTGACTGGGATAGACGGGGGGTGTTAAAATTTAGAATCTACCCGATACAGGGGGCTACGGGAGCCTGCTTTTGCCGTACTATAATATATCGGAAAAACAAAGGGTTTGGGGGCGCTGCCGTCTTCTTTTGCCGGCCGTCTTTGAGTACCGGGACCGGGCACAGTACTTCTACTATATTTCATCTTAATCAGGAGGCAATACCAATGAGATTATTTTTTAGAAGCTTCATGATACTTGCGGCCATCTTTATACTTACCGCCAACCTTACCCTCGCGTCCGGCGCCGCGAAAAAACCGACCGAGGCGGACATCCAGAACTCCCTTCAGCACCAGACAAGGGGCA
>JACRCJ010000153.1 GCA_016219075.1 Deltaproteobacteria bacterium
AGCAACTCCATAATACTCGGCTGCGACCGCGTGGTGGCCACTATCGGGCTCAAGGACATGATACTCGTCGATACCCCGGACGCGACACTGGTATGCCCGAAAGACAACGCGCAGGCGGTAAAAGAGGTCGTCGGGATACTTAAAAAGAAGGGCTACACCGAGCACGAGTTCCACAGGACTGTGGATCGGCCCTGGGGCTCTTACACGCTTCTGGAGCATGGCGAAGGGTACAAGATAAAAAAGATAACCGTCGCTCCCGGCAAAAGATTGAGCCTCCAGACGCACCGCCACAGGAGCGAGCACTGGGTCGTTATCTCCGGGACCGCCCGCGTGCAGAGGGGAGAAGAGGTCGTGGATGTAGTCATGAACCAGTCCACCTACATACCAAGGGGCGTAAAGCACAGGCTTGAGAACAGGGGGAAGACCCCCCTGGAGATAATAGAGGTGCAGAACGGCGAGTACGTCGAGGAAGACGACATCGTGCGGTTCGACGACGATTTCAAGCGTAAGTAAAAAAGGTATCTATGATGCCAGCGGCATCCTTAAGACCAGGCGTCTCAACCGGCATAGACGCCATTTCGATTGAGAGAATAAGGGGGGCGGCCCAGAGAAAACCCTTCCTCGAGAGGGTCTTTACCGAAAGGGAGCTGGTCTACTCGCTCAAGCACAGGGACCCCTACAGGCGCCTTGCCGGAAGGTTCGCGGCAAAGGAGGCGTGTCTTAAGGCGCTCACTGCCGGCATGGGCAGGGGGATAGACCTCAGGGATATAGAGGTGGTGGGCCTTGGGCTGCAGGGGCACTCCCTTGAGCTCCACGGGCCGGCAAAGAGCAGGCTTAAGGGGCGCAAGGCACACTTGAGCATAACCTATTCGAAAGAGTACGCGTTCGCGTTCGTGGTACTGGGCTGAAAACGCCTTGCCGGAAGGGTCACGCCTGCCGGGGCCCCGCAGGCCCCGGCAAAGGCCTCATCAAAACAAACGGTGCCGGAAAGAGGATCTCCGCCGATGAAAAAATCCCTTTTTATCCGTAAGTCCATAGAGCTCCTCCAGAGAGAAGAGGAGATGGAGGGGGAGCACAAACTGAACCGGGTCTTGACGCCGACGGGGCTTGTGGCCCTCGGCATAGGCGGCATAATCGGAGCGGGCATATTCGTCCTCACCGGGCACGCCGCGGCCGAGTACGCGGGGCCCGGCATAGTCCTTTCGTTCATATTCTCAGGCATCGCGTGCGTATTCGCGGGGCTGTGTTACGCGGAGCTCGCCTCGATGATACCGATAGCGGGCTCGGCCTACACATACTCCTACGCCACGCTCGGCGAGCTCGTGGCGTGGGTGATCGGCTGGGACCTGATACTCGAGTACCTCTTCGGGGCGTCCACGGTGGCCGTCGGGTGGTCCGGCTATGTCGTCAGCTTCCTCAGGGACTACGGAATAGAGATACCGGCGTATCTTGCGAACGCGCCGCTTATGCACGACTCATCCGGCTGGCACACCACAGGGGCCCTCGTGAACTTCCCGGCCGTGTTCATCGTCGCGCTCGTGACCGCGCTCCTCGTCATAGGCATAAGGGAGTCGGCCCGCTTCAACAACGCCATAGTGGTACTTAAGCTCGCGGTGCTGCTTCTCTTCATAGGCTTCGGGGCGTACTACATAACGCCTTCCAACTGGACCCCGTTCGTGCCTCCCAACACCGGAGAGTTCGGGCACTTCGGGTGGAGCGGCGTGCTAAGGGGCGCCGGAGTGGTGTTCTTCGCCTACATAGGGTTTGACGCGGTATCCACCGCGGCGCAGGAGGCGAAGAACCCCCAGAAGGACATGCCAGTCGGCATACTCGGCTCGCTGGTCATCTGCACAATACTCTACATATTCGTCTCTCTCGTGTTGACGGGCATCGTCAAATACGAGTTCCTGAACGCCCCTGACCCGATAGCCGTCGGCATAAACGCGGTGGGCAAAGGGATGCTGTGGCTCAAGTCTTTCGTCAAGATCGGGGCGATAGCGGGATTGAGCTCCGTAATACTCGTGCTTCTCCTCGGACAATCGAGGGTCTTTTTCACGATGGCCGCCGACGGCCTCCTGCCCGAGAGGTTCTCCGTGGTGCACCGGAGGTTCAAGACCCCGTACAAGACGACTATAACGGCCGGGGCGGCTGCCATGGTAATAGCCGGGCTCTTCCCCATAGGGCTTCTCGGAGAGCTCGTCTCTATCGGCACGCTACTCGCCTTCGCCATAGTCTGCGTCGGGGTCATAGTGCTCAGGTACAGGCACCCGGAGCTTCACCGCCCGTTCAAAACGCCGCTGGTCCCGCTGGTGCCGGCCCTCGGGGCCCTCGCCGCGGTCTCGCAGATGCTCGCCCTGCCGCTCGATACCATAATAAGGCTCATTGTCTGGATGGCTATAGGGTTCGTTATCTACTTCACCTACGGAGTAAAGAACAGCAAGCTCAGGCTGTAGGGTACTGGCGTACGGGTGCTGGCGCACGGCTGATTACGAAGGGGCCTGTTGCTTTTTAACATCAAAGGGGCGTAGGGTAAGGTACTGGCGTACGGCTAATTAAAAGCTGACCGTATACCCGCCAACGGGTCTGCGCCGGATGGACTCATTTAAAATTGCCCACCGCACGGTGGGCGCGAGCGGGGAGGAATTAAGCGCAGCGGTTAAGCGGGCGAAGCGCACGGGGCGGGGAGGCGGAAAGCGGCCAGAACCCTACCCCCAAGAACCGCACGGCAGTGCGGGTGCTGGCGCACGGCTGATTTAGAAGACTGCCTTTAAACTATCAAGGTTCGGGTTACAAACCTGAAGACGCTTAAACACTTTATATCCGGGCCTCGTTCGCATCTTTTAAAGAGGCATAATGGAACGATGAGCCAGGCCCCTCCTTACAGCCCCATCTCTTTAAACCTCCGGAGCCTGCGTTCGGCCTTCACCTTCCGGTGTCTTAAAACGGCCCTCTTTGTGATGTAGTAGCTTGAGACGGTGAAGAGAGCGGTGATCAGGACGTTGCCCGTGAGAAAAACCATGTAGACCCATCCGGCTCCGGCCAGAAAACTCTCGCCCTTGAACTTTGAGACCATGTGGTTGTAGTTTTCGCCGAGGACGAGCGAGCCGGCTACCATGCTCATCGACCAGAAGAAGGCGGAGGTTACCGGGTTCATGATAAAGGTCCCGATGACGGCGGCGGCCTTGTTGGCCTTCAGGAGAAATGCCACCCCGAAGGCGATAAAACCTCCGATGCCGAAGGTGGGCAGTATCCCCATGCACACGCCGATAGCCGCGCCTCTCGCGATCTTTTCAGGGGGGTCGTCCATGCGCAGAACTCTGAGATAATGGAGCCTGAGCCACCGTTTAACCCTTACAATGGGATGTCTTTTGTTGTTTCTGCGTTGACTGTTGTTGGCCAAT
>JACRCJ010000155.1 GCA_016219075.1 Deltaproteobacteria bacterium
ATTGCATAATGACCCGATCCCTGATAGAATCTCCTGTATGAAAAACCGTCAGTGGTTTCTCGCGCTACTTCTCACGCTCCTCGCCACAGTCACGCCGCATTTTTCCGCCCCGGCCTTATCCTCAGAGATACACTACGCATCGGTCGAAGGCATCATAAACCCGGTAGTGGCCGAGTTTATCTCCGGCTCCATAGACAGGGCCGAAGCCGCCAACGCGGAGGCGGTCATAATCCAGCTCGACACCCCCGGGGGGCTCGATCTCTCCATGAGGGACATCATAAAGCACATCTTCTCTGCGGATGTGCCCGTGGTCGTCTATGTGGCCCCGGCCGGGTCAAGGGCCGCCTCCGCGGGCGTGTTCATAACCTACGCCGCCAACATAGCGGCGATGGCCCCGGGGACCAACATCGGGAGCGCCCACCCCGTTGCCCTGGGCGGCGGGAAGATGGACGATACGATGATGAAGAAGGTCGAAAACGACGCCGTGGCCTACATAAAAAGCATAGCCGCCAAGAGAAAGAGGAACGCGGATTGGGCGGAGAAGGCCGTCAGGGAGTCGGTGAACATCACCGCCGAAGAGGCCCTGAAGCTCAACATCATAGACATTGTGGCCGAAAACAGGGACGACCTCATAAAGAAGCTTGACGGCAGGAAGGTCACTCTGGCCTCTGGCGAGCGGGTCATCAAGACGAAAGACGCCGTGGTCGTCGAGGTCGAGATGGACCTGAGGGCAAGGGTCCTGAAAGCCATCACCAACCCCAATGTCGCCTACATACTCATGCTGATCGGCATCATGGGGCTGTACTTCGAGCTTTCAAACCCCGGGGCGGTACTGCCGGGGGTCGTCGGCGCTATATGCCTGGTGCTCGCGTTCTACGCCTTCCAGTCGCTAAGCGTGAATTACGCCGGGCTTCTTCTTATAGCGCTCGCCTTGATATTCTTCATAGTCGAGGTCAAGGTGGTGAGCTACGGCCTTCTTACGGTAGCTGGCATTGTGTCGCTTGTCCTGGGTTCCCTCATGCTCTTCAACTCTCCGGCCCCGTTCATGAGGCTCTCGCTCTGGGTCGTGCTCCCCGCCGTGCTCCTCATGACGGCCTTTATCGTCGGGACGATGTACTACGCCGTCCGTCTCCATAAGAGAAGGCCTGTAAGCGGGGCCGAGGGGCTCGTGGGAGAGGTCGGGAGAGCGGCCGGGGATATCCTTCCAGGGAGCGAGGGAAAAGTTTTTATTGACGGGGAGTACTGGAACGCGGTAAGCGATGAGGATATAAAGACCGGCGAAGAGGTGAGGGTCGTCTCGGTTGACGGGCTTCACCTCAAGGTCTCGAAAAAAACGCGATAGGGCAGCGGGGCCGCGGGATTTAAACGGCGGGGTCTTTCAGACCGTTAAAAATCAGAGCGTAATCTTTCCAACGGAGGGTCTCATGCAATTCGGAATCGGTACCGGAACCCTGGTGCTTGTCATACTTATCGCGATGTTCCTGTGGAGCGCGATAAAGATACTGCCGGAGTACGAAAGGGGTGTTGTCTTCTTCCTCGGCAGGTTCCAGTCGGTAAAAGGCCCCGGCATAGTGCTCCTCATACCGGGGGTGCAGAAGATGATGAGGGTGAGCCTGAGGACCGTGACGATGGACGTCCCGTCGCAGGAGGTCATAACCAGGGACAACGTCTCGGTGAAGGTCAACGCGGTCGTCTACTTCAGGGTCGTCGGCCCGGACAAGGCCATCATAGCGGTCGAGAGCTTCCTCTATGCCACGAGCCAACTCGCCCAGACCACCCTGAGGAGTGTTTGCGGCCAGGCCGAGCTCGACGAGCTTCTGGCCGAAAGGGATAAGATAAACAAGAACATCCAGGAGATACTCGACAGGCAGACGGACCCGTGGGGCATAAAGGTCGGGCTCGTCGAGGTGAAGGCGATAGAGCTCTCCGAAGAGATGAAAAGGGCGATGGCAAAACAGGCCGAGGCCGAGAGGGAGAAGAGGGCTAAGATAATACACGCAGAGGGCGAGATGATGGCCTCGGAGAAGATACTCGAGGCCTCCAACATCCTCGGTAAAAACCCGATTTCGCTGCAGCTGCGCTACCTTCAGACCCTGACCGAGATAGCGGCCGAGAAGAACTCCACCATCCTCTTCCCGCTGCCTCTGGACCTTGTAAAGCCGTTTCTGTCGGCCTTTAACCTGAAGAAAGAAGAGTAGCCGGTAAACGACCAGCCTTTGGGCTTAAAACCCCGGGGCTTCCAGAACGCTAAAAAAAACCTGCAACGGCCCGGTCGATATGGTCTCCAAAAACGCCAGCCCGAACACCGGGCACAGAAAGAGGCTAAAGGAGAGGTTCCTCAAGTCCTCTCTCGACGGGTTCCACGACTACGAGGTGGTGGAGCTTCTCCTGACCTACGCCATCCCGAGAAGGGATGTCAAGCCGCTGGCCAAGGGCCTTGTAACGCGCTTCAAGGGATTGAAGGGCCTCTTTGAAGCGTCCGGTGAAGAACTCGCCGGCTTGAGCGGGGTGGGGGATAATACCGCCGTCCTTATAAGCGTCGTAAAGGAAGTGGCCGCGGCTTACCTCAAAGAGCAGGCCGAACGCAACAAGCCCATAAGGTCTCCGGAGGATGTCATCGAGTTCTTAGGCTTCGCCCTGTGTGAAGAGACCTCGGAGAAGTTCTTTGCCATATACCTGAACTCGAAGAACGAGGTACTTGGTTTTGAGACCCTCTTTGACGGCCCGCTCAAATACGGGTCGCTCTCGCCGAGGAAGGTCATAGAGACCGCCTTCAAGTATAACGCCCGTTCCATGATCTTCGTCCACAGCCTCCCGGATGGCAAGGCAAACCCCACAAATACCGAGAGGAACCTCACCGAAGAACTCCAGCACGCCGCCTCCGCCGTCGATATACTCGTCCACGACCACATAATCGCGGGGAAAGA
>JACRCJ010000154.1 GCA_016219075.1 Deltaproteobacteria bacterium
CAGCTTGCCGCCTTCGGCGTTCGATATAACTCCGACTCAGAACTTCCTAACGGCAGACTCTCTTAAAGGGGTGGCGTGGGAAATTGTGGAGAACACGGGTGGAGACGGGAATATTCAGGTTGCGCATACGGCAGAGGGGGCAGACTGCGCCGGGGTTCCTCCGACGGAGACCATCCCTGTTCTGGCGGGTCAGCTGTCAATGGTCTATACCCCCTTTCAGCCCTCCACGATTACGACTATCAACGGTCTGCTTAATGGCTACGGTTCGTTCCGGGTATGTTTCACGGTCAACAACCTCTCCGGCTCGCAGCCCCTCAATGTGAGGTTACGGTTAAAAATAAACTCGGCGGGCAAGGTCGGGGTCGGGATGTGAACCTCCGGGACTGTCTGCTCAAGAAGAACCCCGGTAACGCAATCTCTCTCTACTGGCAGGGGGAGAGTGAGAGGATAATCGGCTTCATAGAAAGGGAGATGAGAAAATGGCTAACTCTTTAGCTGACATACTGGCCCCCGGCAAGCAAGTCGCTGATGCCGCGATAGGGATAGGCAAGGGCGTACTCGAAATACTCCAACAGGCCGGGGTCGTAGACCTCAATGATAAACAGAAGGCCGAGATAAACGCCACCGTACAGGACGGCCTTATAAGGTGGAACGACCAGCTCATCAAGGTCTATGAGACCGAGACGAAAGATATACAGTCCGCGCGGAATATGCAGACCAGCCTGCTCGTAGACGCCCCCAGATGGATAAAGGGGGTGGCCGCCTTGGTCGTGCCGTTCGGCGGGATCATGGCCTTGAGTGTCTTCTTCTTCAACATCCTCGCGCCGAACATAGCGATACTTACGGGCGTACCATTCAGGAAGATAGACATGACTCTTGAAGAGGCTCTTACCGTAGACGGCATAATCGGCTTCTTCTTCGTCTACAGGTGGCGGTCGAAACTGGCCGGGGTTGCGGGGAAATATTAGAGAGGAGTTTTAAGTAAAATGAGTTCCGTAGCACCCGATAGATTTTACCTGAAGATGAGCGAGGATGCCCGGACGGCCAAAGACCTTCTGTGGCCGCTCAGCGTCCTTCCCCCGAGGGAAAGGGCGGTCTTCACCGAGTACTACTACTGGAATACCCACATGAAGGTCATAGCTACAAGTCATAAAATATCTCTCGGGAGGGCTTATGAGCTACTCTACAGGGCCGAAGAAAGGCTCGCGGCTACAAGGGCACAGGAAAAGAAGACGGGCGCCGATAGTCTTTAAGGCCGCCGGGGATTACCTGAACACGATGGAATGGTCTGGGATGACCTCCGCCGAGTACAACACTGTCAGGCAGTATTTTAACGACTTCAACAAAGACGAGAACGGGCACTCGTGGGTAGGGGGTGAAGGACAGAGCGGAGCAGGCTATGATCCTATAGGGACGCCCTATGTCTCAAAAAACCGCATCTTGCTCCGGGAGCCCGAGTCGTGCCGTGAGTGCGGGAAGGTATTTTTAAGCCTATATATCCTGAAGTCGTGTACCGACCACGAGGGGCTTGACCAGGGGTAAATATGTCCGATTACAGCAAAACAGAAAAGCCTATAGAGATCGAACAGACGGCGTTGACATGGATGGCTGTTTACGGGAACTGCTGGCTTGCCCTTAGGCACCCCCAAAATAACGGCTCGTCAAGAGCCCTGATCGAGTCTTTTCTTGTCGAGGTCGAGGAAAAGCTTATCGAGTGCGGGATGTTTACCCGGGAAGAGATGGAGATGATACGCCGGCTGGAGTCCGGAAGCGTCACAGGTCCTCCTGAGGTAGGATGTAAAAGGGTTCTACATTAAATTTACGACGGTGGCTTATGGACCCTTTCTGGGGATGGAGTAATCCGGACAATGCCGCAGGCATAGCCTTCTGGGGATGGGTGGATATAACAACGGCCACGCCGGTCGCCACCTTCCAGTCTTCAGGGCAATACTTTACCCTCAAGAGCACAAGCAAGTCTACCTGGAGGGTTTATACGACGGCGTAGGGTGGTGACGGTGGGGCACTATTGGGGCATTAAAAACAAAAGGGCTGGCGAAAGCCAACCCCTTGTTTTTGTTATTGAATGAATGGTGCCGAAGGGGGGACTCGAACCCCCACGGGTCTCCCCACCACCCCCTCAAGATGGCGTGTCTACCAATTCCACCACTTCGGCTTTGGACGGTTTGCAACAGGCGCTGCTTTTCGGGCCGCCGGGGAGAAGGCCGCCCGCTCTGTAAAACGGTCTGAAGTCACTCAAGGAGGCTTCAGACCGGTGAGGGTCGAAACCGGCTATATGAAACTAATGCCGCCCCGCGGGGCGGCATCTTTGTGCGTCTTATCTTCTAACATGAGCCTTGATCTAAGTCAAGGTATTACTGTTTTTTAAGAGCTTTTTCAGCAGCCCCGGCATCTTTTATATTTTTAACGTTCTGAAAACCCTGGGCTTGAAGCCCAAGGAGGGTTCATTATTTTGTGGCCGGAGCCGTCATCGGAGCCCCCGCCGCAGGTGTCTCCGGCAAAGCGGTCTTGGCCGGGGCGGTGACAGAGGGCACATCGCTCATTATCGACGACTTCTTGGCGGTTGAGGAAAGATGCGTAAGGTAGATCGATGAGAGCAGGAATATCACCAGGCACACCCATGTGATCTTTGCCAGCATAGTGGCCGGCCCGGCGCTGCCGAAGACCGTCTGGCTCGATGAGCCGCCGCCGAAGCTTGAGCCCATAGTGGCGCCCTTTCCGACCTGAAGGAGCACCGATATTATAAGGACGATGCTAACGATAATCTGGATCACTACTACCGCAGTGTACATAACGCCTCCGAATGAATATATGAAAAACCCCTCTTGACCCCCTTGTCTTTAAAGGGACTTAGAGAGAGGTTTAAGCAGGGCACAAGGCCGGGAAATAAGTCCGGGTGTGGCCGAATAAAATATTTTACTTATTTATTTAAAAAAAGCAAGCGGAAAAAGGGATTTGTCTCTCCGGTATTTCAGGGTCTTTCCGGGCCCTTCCGTATCAGACGGGCTGAAATTTTACGATCCTTGCGAAATCCGCCGCCTTGAGGCTCGCCCCGCCCACCAACGCCCCGTCGATGTTCGGCTGGGCCATCAGCTCGTCGATGTTGTCGGGCTTCACGCTCCCGCCGTAGATGATGCGCACATCCTTGATCGCGTCGGGCTCGAACATCTCGAAGAGTTGCTCCCGGACGGCGTTATGGACCTCTTCGGCCTCCTGGGGTTCGGATACCCGGCCGGTGCCTATGGCCCAGACCGGCTCATAGGCGATGGCTATCTCCTTCATGGCCGCCCCGCCGACCCCGTTCAAGGCGTTTTTCACCTGGAGGGTCACCCTCTGGAGAGTCTTGCCGCTCTCCTTCTCGTCAAGCGTCTCGCCGACGCAGACGATCGGCTTCAAGCCCTCCCTGAGGGCCGCGAAGACCTTCCTGTTTACTATCTCGTCGGTCTCCTTGAAGTACTCCCTGCGCTCGGAATGTCCGATTATGACGAACCGGCACCCGGCGTCCTTTATCATCGCCCCGGAGACCTCTCCCGTATAGGCCCCCTTCGTCTCCCAGAATAGGTTCTGGGCGGCGAGTCTTATGGGGCTGTCCGCGACAAGGTGCTTGAGGTGGTATATCGAGGTGAAAGGCGGGGCGATGACGATATCCGTCTCATCGACCCCCCTGATGAGTTCCCTGAGCTTCAACACCAGGTCCACGCCCTCGTGGATAACGGTATTCATCTTCCAGTTTCCGGCTATCAGAGGTCGCATGTTTTCACCATGGGTTAGTGGGCCTCGACGGGGCCCCGGGCCGCCCGCCCGGTTAAAACGGGTCCTTCATGGAAAAGGCCCTCGCGCTCTTCCCCTCTACACGGGGGCCTTTCCGGCGTTGAGTCAAACGCTTGCGGCCTTCGCGGCCTTTTTGTGTCTCAGGGCGGCTATCCCCGGAAGCTCCACGCCCTTCAATATTTCAAGGAACGCCCCTCCGCCCGTGGAGATGTAGCTCATCTTGGCGAACTCGCCGGCCCTGTGCACGGCGACATCCGTGTCGCCGCCGCCGACTATCGTCATGGCGTAGGTGTTGGCGACGCTTGTAACGAGGGCGAAGGTGCCTCTGCTGAAGGCGTCTATCTCAAAGACCCCCATCGGGCCGTTCCAGATGATGGTCTTGGCGTTCTGGATAGCCTCGGTGAAGAGTGTGACTGTGGCGGGGCCGATGTCGAGGGCCATCCATTCCTTGGGTATCTCCTGGTAGGTCACGACCTTGGTCTCGGCCTCGGGGCTGAACTTGTCGGCAACGACGAAGTCGACCGGCATGTAGAGCTTTATCTTCTTCTCCCGCGCCTTTTCGATGACCTCTTTTGCCGTATCGAGCGCGTCGAGTTCGCAGAACGAGTTGCCGACCTCGTAGCCGAGGGCCTTGAAGAAGGTCAGCGCCATGCCCCCGCCTATGATGAGCTTGTCTACGCGGTCGCACAGGCTTGAGAGGACGCCGACCTTGTCCGACACCTTCTTGCCGCCGATGATCGCCACAAGGGGTCTTGTCGGTTTTTCCATGGCCATCGAGAAGTAGGTCAGCTCCTTTTTCATCAGGAACCCGGCCCCGAACTCTTTCACATGTTTCGTCACGGCGACATTCGACGAGTGGGCCCTGTGGGCCATGGCGAAGGCGTCGTTTATGTAGACATCGGCCAGCTCGCCGAGCTTCCTGCCGAATTCCGGGTCGTTTTTCTCCTCCTCGGGGTGGAACCTGAGGTTTTCAAGGAGCACAACGTCCCCTGGCTTCATCGCGTCCACGACCTTCCGCGTCTCTTCGCCGATGCAGTCCGGGGCGAGGGTTATCTCTTTTTCAAGGAGCCTGCCGAGCCTTTTGGCTACGGGCGCGAGGCTCATCTCCGGGATCCTCTTGCCCTTGGGTCGTCCCAGGTGCGAGGCGAGTATCACCCTGGCGTTCTCGTCCAGGGCGTAGTTGATCGTGGGCAGGACCCCTCTTATGCGGGTGTCGTCGGTTATGTTCTGGTTGTCGTCGAGGGGGACATTGAAGTCGACCCTTATGAGGACCTTCTTGCCCTTAAGGTTTATCTCGTCGATGCATTTAAGGCTTTTGTCCAAGGTCTTACCTCCGAAAAAAAGCGTTGTCCCTGTCTCCTGATACTTCAATCCGCCCGTCCAAGTCCTGCTTTTTTTACGAGAGAGTCTATTTTTAACGTTCTGAAAACGCCGGGTGCGAAAGGTTTCCATCCGAAAGCCGAGTTGCTTCAAACAGGCCCCCGGGGGTTTGAAGCCCGGGGCGGGGTCATATGCCCTTTGAAGCCATGTAGAGTATAAGGTCTTTCATCCTGTTGGAAAAACCCCACTCGTTGTCGTACCAGGCGAGCACCTTGACAAGGTTTCCTCCGATGACCTTCGTGGACTGGGCGTCGATTATCGAAGAGTGCGGGTTGGCCTTGAAGTCCACCGATACGCATTCCTCCTCGCAGAACTCGAGTATCCCCTTCAACTTGCCGTTGGCGGCCTCTTTGAGGGCGCCGTTCAGCTCTTCGGCGGTTATGGGCCTTTCGACCTCGGCCACGAGGTCCACAAGCGACACCGTCGGCACGGGCACCCTTACGGCCAACCCGTCAAGTTTGCCCTTGAGCTCGGGCAGTACGAGCGAGACGGCCTTGGCGGCCCCGGTGGAGGTCGGTATCATGGAGAGCGCCGCGGCCCTTGCCCTTCTCAAGTCCTTGTGCGGCAGGTCGAGTATCTTCTGGTCGTTGGTGTACGCGTGGACCGTCGTCATGAGTCCTTTTACGATCCCGGCCTTTTCATGGAGGACCTTGGCCACCGGAGAAAGACAGTTCGTGGTGCACGAGGCGTTGGATATGATGCGGTCTTTCGCGGGGTCGTACTTTTCGTGGTTGACGCCCATGCATATCGTGATGTCCTCGTTTTTGGCCGGGGCGGAGATGACGACCCTTTTGGCCCCCGCCGCAAGGTGCCCCTCGGCCTTTTCCCTGTTCGTGAAAAGCCCGGTGCACTCAAGGGCCACATCGACCCCCAACTCCTTCCAGGGGAGCTTCGCGGGGTCCCGCTCGGCGGTGATCTTTATCTCCCTGCCGTTAAGGACCAGGGAGTTGTCCTTCGCCTTCACATCGGCGTCGATCTTGCCGAAGACGGAGTCGTACTTGAGGAGATGGGCGAGGGTGGCCGCGTCAGTGATATCGTTTATGGCGACGAACTCAATATCCCTGTTCCCTAACGAAGCCCTGAGGACATTCCTTCCGATTCGGCCAAAACCGTTTATGGCTACCCTTACCGTCATCATTTACCTCCGAAAAATGTGTTTTATAAAGAGCGGGGTCCTCGCAAAAGAACCGGTATTTACGCACAGACGACCCCTGTTGTCAACAGAACGTAGAAAAAGGTCTCAAGAGCGGGGCCGCTGAAAACCGTAACGCCCGAACTCTTTTTTGATCTCCTTGAGCGCGATCTGGCCCGGCGCGGTCGGCCTGTCAATGGAACCGTATGTGATGAGGGAGCCGAGCATCGGGAAAAAAACCCGTGAGCAGGCGCCCGGCCCGCCCATGCCTATGACTATCAGGTCGTTGAATTCAGAAAGAATTTTAGCGAGCCTTCTAAGGTCTTCAGGGCCCTTGACGAAGGTGGCTATCTTTACTATTCCGGCGCCGCTTCGCCTTGCCTTTCTTACGATGTCCTGAAGGGCCTTGACCCCGGGTGTGGCTTTAAAGTTATGGTAGGAGATAATGACCTGTTTACCGTGCCTACTTGCAGAGTTTACCACAGTTTTCAGTATCCCGCCGGAACTGAGCTCTATATCGACCATATCGGCAAAAGGCATCAGGGCCTCAAATATCTCGGCCCTTTTTTTATCCGTTATGGGGTTGGCGCCCCCTTCCTTCACGCTCCTTACGGTTAAAAGGAGGGGGAGGGCGGAGCCGATGGTCTTAAGGTCTTTTTTGATGGCCTCCGGGTCTCTGTCCTTGAAAGTGTCTACCCGGACTTCAAGGATGTCGGCCCCGTCCCTGATGGCTTTTTTTACGGTCGAGCCCTTGAGTTCCCCGACTATGACTCCGGCTACCACGGGGCCCGGCGCCCTATAGCCTTTTTTCATCAGATCGACCCGACCCCTTTTCTATCTTTCCCGGACGGCGGTACCCGTAAAAAAACAGGATATGGTTTAAGGCCGGAAAAATATTTTATTTTTACCGTTCTGAAAACCCGGTGGCTTTTAAGCTCCGGGGAGGTTCATTTCCAGAAAAAAACCAATATACCTTTACTGAAATGGCCGTAAAAAGTCAAGAGGAAATACGCCTTTTCCTATTAAAGCTCTTTAATAACAGGCATGGGCTGATTTTAATTTTTTCGGTTTATAATTATCGGGAAAATATCTCGGCGGTGCTTTTACGCCCTGACGGCGGGGGCCGGAGATGCGTAAATTTGGATTAGGTCCGGCGCGGGCCTGAAAAATAAGCCTTTTTCGGGTTTTTGTGTTGAAAAAAATTGGATTTCCGGTTATAATTTTTTTTGGTTAAGGTCGATTAACAACAGATGAAGCATCAAAATGACAGCAGGGGTATGACATGGGCGGCGTAGGCGTAATTATTGGGATATTCATATTGTTCTCGCTCTCGGTATCGTGGATCTCCGGAGACAAGGAGCAGGCACGGCTCGAGGAGAAGGTCGTTGAGACGAAGACCTCCGTGGCGGAGATGGAAAAGGTCGCCAATCAGGTCAAGAGGCAGGCCAAGGAGCAGGCCGAGCAGCTGAAGAAAGTTGAGGGTGAGCTCAGGGCCGAGCTGGCCGAGAAGAAGAAGCTTGAAAGGGCGCTGGCTCTCGAGGAGAGGCAGCGGAGGGTGGCCGAGGCCGCCGGCGCGACGGCCCCCGGCGGGGCAACGCCGGATATAGAAAAAGAGCGTGAAAGAATAAGGGCCGAGATAGAGGAGAAGGCCAAGAGAGAGATCTCCGAACTCGAGGCGAAGATCGCGTCCATCGAAGAGGCTAAAAAGAGGTTCGAGGCCGAGACACGTCTGAAGCTCGAAGAAGAGGCGAGAAAGAAGGCCGAGGCCGCATGGACGCAGGCGGAACTCGCGAGGGCCCGTGCCGAGGAGATATCCGCCAGGAGCCTTGAGCTTGAGAAGAAGCTTAAGGAGATGGAGAGGTCCGGAAAGGCTGTCGAGGAGTCGCTCAAGAGCCAGGAGGCGGCGAGAAGGGAAGCCGAACTCAGGCTGAAGAAGGAAGAGGAGGCGAGAGAGCTTCTTGAGACGAGGCTCAAGGAGGCGGAGGCCTCGGTCATCGCAGCCAGGTCCGCGACCGATACGGTCAGGGAAGTCCCGATAGATAAGGCCTCCGGGGAGGTCTCCACAGCCCCGGACGCCGCCGCCGCGGCGATAGCCGGGCTTGAGCGCTCAAGGGACGAGGCCGAAAAGAAGGCCGAAGAAGAGCGCCGGGCCGCGGCCGGACTTGAAAGAGAGATCGCGAAGATAAAGGCCGAGAAGGACGCCATAGGGAAAGAGGCCGCCGGGGCGGCTGAGAGGGAGGCTTCCCTCCGTAGCGAGCTTGCGGCCCTCAGGAAACACGAAGACGAGTTGAGGGCGGCCCTCGCAAAGCAGAAGTCCGCGCCCGACGGGACAGATAAGAAGTTATCCGACCTCGAGGCCAGGCTCAAAGAGGCCGAGGCCGCCAAGATTAAGGCCGTGGAGACGGCGAAGGCCGAACTTGAGGAGATCAACAAACGCTCCGGAGAGCTTTCGGCCAGAAGCGCCGTGATAGAGGAGAAGCTTCTAAAGGCCGAGAGCGCGAGGGTCTTTGCGGAAGAGGCCCTGAAGGCCAAGGAAGCCGCGAGAGCCGGGGCCGAAGAGAAGCTCGCCCTTGAGAGGGAAGCGAGGACCACCCTTGAGGCGCGTTTAAAAGAGGCCGAGGTAACGGCGTCCAGGTCGGCGGCCGCGGCTGCCTTGGCGGCCGAGCTTGCGAAGTCAAGGGACGAGGCCCAAATGAAGGCCGACGAGGGCAGGGCCTCTCTCGACTTGATAGAAAAAGAGATAGCGAAGATAAGGGCCGAGAAGGAGAATATTGAGAAAGAGGCCGCGTTGAGCGCCGGTAAGATAGCCTCCATGCAGGCAGACCTTGCGAAGTCCAGGAGCAATGAAGAAGATCTCAGGGCAGCGCTTGACGCTCAGAAGAAGCTTGCCGCCCCGGACTCCGTGGTGGTGAGCGAAGAGTTCAACAGGAAGATATCGGGACTCGAGGCGAAGCTCAGGGAAGCCGAGGCCGCGAAGAAGGACTCCGAGGACAAGGCCCGCGCCGAGCTTGACGAGCTCAACAAGAAGTCCGACGGGCTTATCGCCAGGAACAAGGACCTTGAGGCCAGGCTCAAAGAGACCCAGATAGCGTTTGCGAAGGCCGACGCGTCCAACGAGGTCGCAAAGGACCTTATAGCGAAGAACGCCGAGCTTGAGGCGCGGCTCAAGGAAGCCGGGCTTGTGAACCTGCAGGGAAAGGCCGCCAATTATGTCGCCCAGAAGCTCATCGAAAGGAACACCGAGCTTGAGATGGGCCTTAAAAAAACGGAGCTTGCTTTGGCGCAGTCCGAGGCCGCCAGGACCCAGGCCGAAAGCATAATATCCGAGAACAGGGAACTCGCCTCGAAGCTCAAGGACGCAGAGGTCACGCTTGCCAAAGCCCAGGCGTCGGGAGCGGTTCTTGAGAAGCTCAACGAGAGGAACTCGGAGCTTGAGAAGAGGATAAAGGACGCCGAAGAGGCGATAGCGCAGGCTGACGCCGCGCGTTTCATGGCCGCGGAGCTGAACGCGAAGAACATCGAGCTTGAAAAAGAGCTTAAAAACCGGCAGATGGTCCAGGGCGGAGACGCCAGGCTCGTAGACGAGCTCAGGGCCGCCAGAGAAGAGAGCGAGTCGAAGCTTAAAGAGGCCGCAGAGGCAAGAGCGCTCCTCGATTCCCGGCTCAAGGAGGCCCAGAACGCCAAGGCCGCCGGAGAGGCCGCGATAAAACAGGCCGCCCTTGAAAAGGAAGAGACAAGGGCCAGGCTTGACTCCGAGGCCGGGGCGAGAGCCGCCCTTGAGGCCCGTTTGAGAGAGGCCGAGGCCGCGAAGGCTTCCGGCGAGCAGGCTATAAACGAGCTTAGGCTCGCCAAAAAGGCGATCGAGGAAAGGCTCGCCTCCGAAGTGGAGTCGAAGAAGGTCCTCGAGGCCCGCCTCTACGAGAACGAGAAGTCGAGTGGGTCGTCAAACGCCGCCATCACGGAGCTTGAAAGGGCACTGAAGGACGCCCGTGAAAACCTTGAGAAGGAGAGGGAGACGAGAAAGGCCCTTGAGCTTGAGGTCACGAGGGTCAGCAAGGAAGCCGAGGCCCTGAGACAAAGCGGGGTGGAGTTCAAGGAGATCAAGGACCTTGCCGCGCTCCGTAACGCATTGAACGACCTCAAGGGCAAGATCGCCGAGAAGCTTATAAGCGGCGAGGTAAAGCCCGAGGAGATCGTAAGGCTCATGTCCATAGAGGATGTGCTCGGCTTCTATATCGTAAAGAAGGGCGACAGCCTCTGGAGGATAGCCGGGAGGAAGGATGTCTACGACAACCCGTTCATGTGGCCGCTCCTTTACAGGTACAATGTATCGAAGATAAGCGCCCCGGACATGATCGCGCCGAGGCAGATTCTGATAATCTACAAGAAGATAGGGGAGAGCGAAGCTAAAGACGCCGTCAGAAAGGCGGTGCTCCGCGGCGACTGGAAGAAGTGGACGGAAGAGGACAAGAGGCGCTGGGTAGAGGACTGGACGAAATAAGAGACACTATAGACCGGACTTCAAAAAGGGGGGGGCCGAGGCGGCCCCCCCCTTTTTTTTATTCTCTCTCAGGGTCTAATACCCCGCAGCTTGCTGCGTTTTACAAAAGGCATTTTTGCGCGCCCCCAAGCGGGTTCAGGGTTGTACCCTGAACCCTGAATTTTGTTGGTGCTTGACCGATTAGAAAAGATTTAATCAGACCACTATGCCA
>JACRCJ010000022.1 GCA_016219075.1 Deltaproteobacteria bacterium
CCTCGCAAGGTCTCTTGGATGAGTGTAACCATACAGACTAAAAAGAAAAAAACAAAGGCGTCAAATTGCTTCATATGCGGCCGTTCTTTCGGTGACGGCTACGACGGGATCGTGGCGGAGGGCGGCAGTTACGGGATAAAGTTCTGCGCCTCATGCGGCCTCGGCAAAACCGAACCGTTCCTCGACGAGAGCGAGTTCAAGAAGATATACTCGTCCACTTACAGGGAAGAGGACTCCAGGAGGTTCTTCGCGCCTCTGGAAAGCCTCATCCGGGTCTTAAGGGTACAGAGGTGTAAAACAATAGAGAGGCTCGGCAAAAAAGGCCGTATACTCGATGTCGGCTGCGGCAGGGGGGACTTTCTCCTCCTTATGAAGGAGAGAGGGTGGACTCCCACGGGTCTTGAGCTTGACGAAAGGGTGGAGCGCCACGGAAAGAGTATCGGGATGGACTTAAGGTCCGGAAGTCTTGACTCCGTGAAGTTCCCTGACAGCCACTTCGATGTCGTCACATTCTGGCACGTATTCGAGCATCTCAGAAACCCTGAGTGGGTATTGAAGGAGTGCAGAAGGATACTTAAACCGGGGGGGCTGCTCCTGATATCCGTTCCCAATGCCGGAAGTCTCCAGGCACGGCTCTCCGGCAAACACTGGTTCCATCTCGACCCGCCGTTCCATCTGTACCATTATTCGCTTCAAAACATTAAGAAACTTATTGAGGGTTTCTCTTTCAAGACTTTGAAGGTAAAGCATTTTTCCCTTGAGTATAACCCCTACGGGTACATCCAGAGCATATTCAACTCCCTGGGTTTCCGCCCGAACCTATTCTACGATTTTCTGAGGTCGAAGTTGCGCAAAAAGGACTCATACGCCCCGGTTGCGGTCATGTTCCTACTGATGCCGGTGGTTCTGCCGCTCTCCCTGATACTCTCGGTGACGGAGGCCGCTTTGAGGGCCGGAGGCACCATAGACGTCTACGCGAGGAAAGAGGGGTAAGATAAGCTGAGGTAAAGCCAGAATAATGAACCACCCCGGAGCAAGCTCCGGGGTATCTCCTTCTTAAGCCTCCCCTCCCTTGATGGGAGGGGACTGAGGGGAGGGTGAAAACATTTTTTCACCCCCACCCTTCCCTCCCCCATCGAGAGGGAGGGTTTTTATAAGGAAACCCTGCAGCAAGCTACAGGGAATTTTGTGATTAAAAAAACCTACGGGCCTGAGGGTCGCGAAGGTGTCTGAAGGCTGAACAAAAAAAGAAAAGGCAGAACCTTCCATAATGAAGATAACCGAAGAGACAGTTAAAGAGCACGGGTTGAGTACCGAAGAGTATCAGAGGATACTCAAAGTCCTCGGTCGCGAGCCGAACCTCCTTGAACTCGGTATTTTTTCCGTGATGTGGAGCGAGCACTGCTCGTACAAGTCATCGAGACGGCACCTGAAGAACTTTCCCACCACGGGCGAGTATGTGCTTCAGGGCCCCGGAGAGAACGCCGGGGTCGTGGACATCGGCGACGGTCTGGCCGTGGCCTTCAAGATGGAGTCCCACAACCACCCCTCGTTCATCGAGCCCTACCAGGGCGCGGCCACGGGGGTCGGCGGGATATTAAGAGACATTTTCACCATGGGAGCGCGTCCGATAGCTTCACTCAACTCGCTCCGTTTCGGCTCTTTCGACAACCCCAGGACGGCCTACCTCGTCGAGGGAGTAACGGCCGGCATAGCGGGCTACGGCAACTGCATAGGCGTTCCCACGGTCGGCGGCGAGGTCTACTTCAACGACTCCTACAACGGCAACTGCCTCGTGAATGTCATGACCGCGGGGCTTCTTAAAAAGGACAGGATATTCAAGGGCAATGCCTCGGGGGTCGGCAACCCGGTAATGTATGTCGGCAGCAAGACAGGCAGGGACGGCATACACGGGGCCACGATGGCCTCGGATGTCTTCGGCGAGGGAGGCGAGGAGAGAAGGCCCACGGTGCAGGTCGGAGACCCGTTCGCCGAGAAGCTCCTTCTGGAGGCCTGCCTCGAACTCTTCAAGACCAACCATGTCGTCGGCATACAGGACATGGGGGCCGCTGGGCTCACCTCGTCGAGCGTGGAGATGGCGAGCCGCGGGGGAACGGGCCTGGAGCTTGACATGGACGCCGTTCCGAGAAGGGAAGAGGGGATGACGCCGTACGAGATCATGCTCTCCGAGTCGCAGGAGCGGATGCTCATGGTAGTCAAAAAGGGCTCCGAGAAGGCCGTAAAGGAGATATTCGGCAAGTGGGACCTCGAGGCCGCCACCATCGGCAGGGTCATAGAGGATAAATCGATAAGGATACTTGAGGGGGGGAAACTCGCCGGAGAGATCCCTATAGCCTCGCTTACGGACGACGCCCCGGTCTACGACAGGCCTTCAAAAAGGCCCGAGTGGCAGGACTCGGTAAACGACTTCGACAAGCACAGGGTCGCCGAGCCCGAAGACTACAATCCAGTACTCCTTAAGCTCCTTCAGTCGGGTAACATCGCGAGCAAGGAGTGGATATACAGGCAGTACGACCACATGGTCAGGACCGACACGGTCGTGTGCCCCGGCTCTGACGCAGCGGTGGTGAGGATAAAGGGGACAAAAAAGGCGATAGCCCTGACGGTAGACTGCAACTCAAGGTACTGCTACCTCGACCCCTTCAAGGGCGCCGCGATCGCCGTGGCCGAGGCCGCCAGGAACCTCGCGGTCTCCGGAGCGAAACCCATAGCCCTGACCGATTGCCTGAACTTCGGCAACCCTGAGAGGCCTGAGGTGATGTGGCAGCTCAAGGAGGCAGTGATGGGGATAAGGGAGGCGTGCCTCAAGCTCGGGGTCCCGGTCATCGGGGGCAATGTGAGCCTCTATAACGAGACCTCCGGGGTCTCCATCCACCCGACTCCGACAATCGGCATGGTGGGGCTCATAGAGGACCTTAAGAAGCACACGACCCAGTGGTTCAAGAACGAGGGCGATGTGGTCGTCCTTTTAGGCTCCCCTTCTTCGGCCAAGCTCGACGGCAGCGAGTACTTAAAGGTCATCCACGGCCTGGAAAAGGGCGCGCCGGATATAGACCTCGACATTGAGAAGAACATACAGGACGCTTGTTTAAAGGCCATCGAGGCTGGTATAATAGAATCTGCGCACGATGTCTCCGAGGGAGGCATCGCGGTGGCGCTCGCGGAGTGCTGCCTGAACCCGAGCGGCGTAATCGGCGCGGTTGTCGGGATCGGGGAAGAGTGGAGGGCGGACGAGTCGCTCTTCGGAGAGGCCCAGTCGAGGGTGGTGGTGACGATAAAGGACAAAGACTTCGGCAGGCTCGAGAAGATCTGCAAGGCGCACTCGACCCCGTGCGAGCCGATAGGAAGGGTAAAAGGCGCTTCTCTCGTAATAGGCGAAGAGATA
>JACRCJ010000158.1 GCA_016219075.1 Deltaproteobacteria bacterium
AAAAATTAAAAA
Organism: Deltaproteobacteria bacterium; assembly: GCA_016219075.1. Classification (GTDB taxonomy): domain Bacteria; phylum Desulfobacterota; class GWC2-55-46; order GWC2-55-46; family GWC2-55-46; genus JACRCH01. Next base: position 13 of record JACRCJ010000158.1, read on the forward strand.
GCATGATCTTAGACTGCCCGGACCGGAAAAAACGGTCCGGGCAGTCTTTTTTTGAATAAAAAAAAGGCAACGGACGGCGTTTGATTTTTTCAGATTTTCAATTGAAAACGGCGGGGTTTTTGATTTTTCCGTTACGCTGGCGTCCCTGAGTTTGTAGCTATAATCACATCAAATAAAAAGGCTCTTGTAGTATTCATAGCTCATGCACGGGGACTACGGCGTATGAAAACCGCGGGGGCAAAGTCCGCGAAGGTTTTTTCTCCGGCAGGGTCCGCACGAAGGCGGACCTGAAAAGCATGCCGTGAAGTCAAAAAACGGAGGGTCAAATGTCCATTCAAAATCTTCTTATCCTATGGCCGAACGCGCCGGTACTATCACTTCTGGTCTGGGTATTCGGGGCGGCGGTTCTTTTGTACCTCGGCCGTATTCCAGCGCACCAGGCGATAAAGGCGCTGACGCAGGCTCTCGGCAACGCGTTCAAGACGGGTTCAAGGTCGGTCCTCAGGGCCGGGAAAAAACTCGGAGACCGCAACAGGGAGGTGCTCCTTGCCTCGGGGGCCGAGGCCGTGGAGCGCTCCATAGAGCGCGAGTTCCACAGGGTAGACTCGCTTGTGAAAAAGGAGCTCAACGGGTATCCCGCGCTCCAGAGGAATTTAAGCGACCTTATCGCGAGGATCGACGAGGACTACGGCAAGTGCGCCGAAGTCCCGCCTTCGCCGACTACATGGGTAAACGCGGTAGAGGCCGTGGCGAAGCTCAAGAACAGCGGAGAGTCGATGGTCGCCAAGATGCTCGGCGACATAAAGAACACGATAAACGACCAGCACAAGTCCGCGATGGAGGAGTACAGGAAAACAAGCTCCGAGCGCCATTCGGTCCTGAACAAGATGGCCCCCTTCTGGAGAAAGACCGCCGAGGCGCTTGAGAAGGTCGGGAAAAACATCACCGGGCTTCACCGGCACTCAAGCTCCATAGACAAGAAGATGGGAGAGTTCGAGGAGATAAGGGCGAAGTCCGACAAGGCCGTAAGGGTGCTGACGGCATCCTCGCTTACGCAGTTCTTCATCTCGGGGCTCGTGCTTCTGATCGCCATAGGCGGGGCCGCCATCAACTTCAACCTCATAGCGCTGCCGATGTCCGAGATGGTCGGCGGAGGAAACTATATCGGGCCTTACAAGACCTCGAATGTCGCCGCGCTCGTCATCATAATGGTCGAAGGCGCGATGGGGTTGTACCTGATGGAGGCGCTGAGGATCACGGGGCTTTTCCCGGTGATAGGGTCGATGAACGACAAGATGCGCACCCGGATGCTCTGGATAACATTCTGCATACTGCTGATACTTGCCAGCGTCGAGGCCTCTCTGGCGTTCATGCGCGACCAGATCGCCGCGGACATCCAGGCATTAAGGCAGTCGCTTTCTGCGGACTCCGGGGTGCGGCAGGTAAACTCCTGGATACCGACGGCCGGACAGATGGTGATGGGCTTCATACTCCCGTTTGCACTGGCCTTCGTGGCGATACCGTTTGAAAGCTTCGTCCATTCGTCGCGTACGGTCCTGGGCATCGCCGGGGTGGGGGTGCTCCGCACGATCGCCCTTGCCCTGAGGGTATTATCCGGGCTCGCGCGCGCCACAGGCGTATTCCTCATCAGCGCCTATGATGTATTGATCTCGCCCGCCCTGTGGGTCGAAAGGCTCGTCGTAAACAGGGCGCACCACGCCGCGCTCGACGGGGCGAAGGCCGAGATAGGCGCGCCGACAAAGGAGAGGGCGCAATGAAAAAGATATTGACGCTTGCGGTCTTTCTTGCCGTGGCGGCCATGCCGGGCTGCTCTTCCACCGCCGGGCATTCCACGGGCGTGTACATGCTCATAGACACATCGGGGACCTACGCGCTTGAGCTTAAGAAAGCCAACTCCATAGTCAACTACCTCCTCGGGACGCTCCAGCCGGGAGACTCTCTGGCGGTGGCCAGCATAGACAGCGGCTCGTTTACGGAGAAGAACATCCTCCAGAAGGCGACCTTCAACACGAGGCCGTCCGTTGCGAACCGGCAGAAGAGGGCCTTCGGAAAGAAGGTGGAGGAGTATATCGCGGCCGTGAAGGGGAGCGCGCACACAGACATCACCGGAGGGGTGTTGCAGGGGGTCGAGTACCTCAATGAGACGGGCGCCGCGAAGAAGTACATCTTCATATTTTCGGACCTTGAGGAGGACCTCGTCAAGGGGCAGGTCAGGGACTTTCCGATCCGCTTCGACGGCGTAAAGGTAGTCGCGCTCAATGTCACGAAGCTGAGGCAGGACAATATCGACCCGAGGGACTACGAGAGGCGCCTCTTTGCGTGGAAGGAGAGGGTCGAGTCCGGCAAGGGAAAGTGGAAGGTGATAAACGACATCGAAAGGGTCGAAGAGATACTGCTGGACTGAGCCGGAAGTCTTTTTGTGGAAAAACAAAGCCGGGTCGCGCCCAAGGGCGCGCCCCGGCTTTTAATTTTTGCGCGGGAAAAAAAGAGGGTCTTTATTTTATGAAATCTGGCGGAAAGGGGAGGGAGTCGAACCCACAATAAAAATGAGATAACTGGTTGTTTTTGTGTGCTTATTTTGAAGCATTCTTTTCTGTAGTGACCTTTTGGTGACGAAGTAATTGCACCATTTAATAGTCTTAGCAATTTTAAGAGAGTAATTTACTTTTCAAACAAGTCCAAATACTCCGAAAACACAAAGAGACGATTCCTCTTAAAACCAGTTACCTCTTTCAGAATGCCGAAGCTCTGAAAGTCATTGACAAGCTGATATACAGTAGGGTGTTTCAAGTCAAGTCTCTTCCCTACTGTAGAGGCATCTAGTATAGGTTCTGAATACAGAATTTTAAGTAGCATCTCACCATGTTTAGCCCTTCTTCCCAGACGCATAATGTGCGCTTCGCATCTCTGCCTCAAATCGATTATCTTTTCGAGAGTCATCTTACCTTTTTGGGCTGTCTCTGAAACACCGACAAGGAAAAATTTTATCCACTGTTCAATATCGTTAGAAGTTCTAACCCTCGTCAAGGAGTCGTAATAAGCCCCCCTGTTCCTCTCAAAGAAATCAGATAGGTAAAGTGTTGGCTTGCTTAAAAAGCCCTTTTCGACAAGATAAAGAGTAATGAGTAAGCGTCCTATACGCCCATTGCCATCCAAGAAAGGATGTATGGTTTCAAACTGATAATGACTGATTGCATTTTTTATAAGGTGAGGGATATCCAGCCTTTCATTGTGCCAGAACTTCTCTAAATCACTAAGCACTTCTGGTAACTCAGTGTGATGAGGGGGTATGAAAAATGCATCTCTGAGGCTTGATCCTCCTATCCAGTTCTGTGAAGTCCTTATCTCCCCAGGCATCTTTTCATTTCCTATGACATCGGTTAAAAGAATTCTATGGGCATCCCGCAGTAGCCTCATTGAAAGAGGTAATATTTTTAATTGCTCGATGGCAAAGTTTATCGCTTTGGTATAATTCTGAACCTCAAACCAGTCGTTTTTTCTCTCAGGTTTAACTTCCTCTTCAGGGAGAACTGCTTCATCAACACCTGTCTTGGTTCCCTCAATCCTACTTGAAGTGGTAGCCTCTTTAATGATATGCATATGTATAAAGAAGTCCACATCTGGGAGCAGCTTCGAGTAAGCGTTAAGTTCACCCAAGTATCTGGTAGCCTCTTCCAATAGGACATCTATCTTCCTATCAGTCCATTTGAAAGGAACGTTGACTGGGTTGGGTGAGAAGCTTTTATA
>JACRCJ010000152.1 GCA_016219075.1 Deltaproteobacteria bacterium
CGCGGTTCCCGTAAGCTTCGCCTTCTTCATACTCTCCTCCTCGGCGCTTCTGAGCTGCGTCATACTGACCAAAGACTCAGGCGGCTTTGTCGGGGACTTCATAGCCGGCATCCTCTCCAACTACCTCGGTGTCACTGGCGCCGTCATCATACTCTCGGCGATAGTCCTTATAACGGTGCTTGTCGCCACGGGCATCTCGCTTGTGCAGTTCGGGATAAGGATATTCCCGCCGACGGTCTCGGCCGTAAAGACGACAATAGAAAAGGTCCGCGCCAACAGGGAAGAAGCGGGAGGAGAAGAGCCTGAAGAAGGGGAAGAGGGAAAAAAAGAACCCAGGAAAGCCGAAAAGGCCGCCTCTCCCGCCATAATCCCGGCCCCCTCCGCTCCCGCGGCTCCTTCCGCTCCGAAAATCCACAACAGGAGAGAGCCCCAGCAGGAGGAGCCCGAAAAAGAGCTTGAGTTCACGACCCCAAAAGGCAACTTCAAGCTCCCTCCGGTAACGCTACTGGACAAGGTCCCCTCAAAGGGCGGCTCAGTAGACAACAGGGCCCTCCTGGAGAACTCGAAGATACTTGAGAGAAAGCTCCAGGACTTCGGCATAGACGGAAGGGTCCTTGAGGTCAGGCCCGGCCCCGTGGTGACGATGTACGAGTTCGAGCCAGCCCCGGGGGTGAAGGTCGGCCGCATCACGAGCCTCTCGGACGACCTGGCTCTGGCTATGAAGGCGATGAGCATCCGCATCATCGCGCCGATTCCGGGCAAAGCCGTCGTCGGCATAGAGGTCCCGAACCAGGAGAGGGACCTGATACACTTAAGGGAGATGCTCGAGTGCCCGGCCTTTCAAAAGAGCCGCTCGCGCTTAACGCTCGCCCTCGGCAAAGACATAGCCGGGTCCCCGTACATGGCGGACCTCGCCAGGATGCCGCATCTCCTTGTGGCCGGGGCCACCGGCACCGGGAAAAGCGTCTCCGTAAACGCCATGATACTGAGCATCCTCTTCAAGGCCACCCCCGAGGAGGTACGGTTCCTGATGGTAGACCCGAAGATGCTGGAGCTTTCGGCCTACGAGGGGATCCCTCACCTCATCACGCCGGTCATAACCGACCCGAAGAAGGCCGCCGGGGCCTTGAGGAGCATCGTGGTCGAGATGGGCAAACGCTACAGGCTCATGGCCGAAAAGGGCGCAAAGAACATCGAAAAATACAACCAGATGCTCGACGAGGCCCTCGAGGAGGGCGCAGAGGACAAGAAGCTCCCCTACATAGTAGTCATAATAGACGAACTCGCCGACCTGATGATGACATCGGGAAAAGACGTCGAGGAGTGCCTGGTGAGATTGTCCCAGATGGCAAGGGCCTCAGGCATTCACCTGATGATAGCCACGCAGAGGCCTTCGGTCGATGTCGTCACGGGCCTCATAAAGACGAACTTCCCGGCGCGGGTCGCCTTCCAGCTCCCATCGAGGACGGACTCCAGGACGATACTCGACGCCGGAGGGGCCGAAACGCTTCTCGGACAGGGAGACATGCTCTTTCTTCCGCCGGGCACCTCGAAGCTCCAGAGGATACACGGAGCCTATGTCACAGAGCCGGAGATAAAACGGGTGACGGACTTCTGGAAAAACCAGGGCGCCCCCCGGTACGACAATGTCCTGATGGAAGAGGCCGAGAACGCCCTGGCGGAAACGGATGAGGACCTCGGAGAAGAGTTCCTGAGAAGGTACGACGAGGCCGTCGCGATGGCCGGTGAGCTCAAGATGATATCGACCTCCTACATACAGAGGAGGTTCAGGATAGGCTACAACACGGCCGCGAGGATAATCGAGCGCATGGAGAAAGAGGGCGTGGTGGGGCCCGCCCAGGGCAGCCGCCCCAGGGAAGTGCTCTTGAGAAAAGAGCACGAATGAACCACCCCGGAGCAAGCTCAGGGGTATCTCCTTAAGCCTCCCCTCCCTTGATGGGAGGGCGGGGCTCCCGTTGCGCTCTTCCGATGCAACGGGAAGCGGGGAGGGTGAAAACATTTTTTCACCCCCACCCTTCCCTCCCCCATCGAGGGGGAGGGTTTTTATAAGGAAACCCTGTGGCAAGCTACAGGGAATTTTGTGATTA
>JACRCJ010000009.1 GCA_016219075.1 Deltaproteobacteria bacterium
GGCAGTCGATATGCGCGTAGTGCCTCTTGTCGGTCTGGTACTCGACGTGAGAGATCGATATCGTTACGCCTCTTTCCCTCTCCTCGGGGGCCTTGTCGATATTCTCGTATGCGAGAAACTCGGCGTACCCCCTGGAGCTCAGCACCTTCGTGATGGCGGCTGTCAGAGAAGTCTTGCCGTGGTCAACGTGTCCTATGGTGCCGACATTGAGGTGCGGCTTGCCTCTCTCAAATTTAGCCTTGCTCATGATATTCCTCCAAAATTACTTAATAGGTTGATTATCTGCCCTGTGATTTTGCTGTTATCACTTCAAGAACAGAGTTCGGGACCTGCTCGTAGTGAGCGAACTGCATCGTGTACGAGGCCCTTCCCTGTGTCTTCGACCTCAAGTCGGTGGAATACCCGAACATGTTCGCAAGCGGGACATTGGCCGAGACTACCTGGAACCCGCCCCTTGAGTCCATACCGAGGATCTTGCCCCTTCTGGAGTTAAGGTCTCCGATGACATCTCCCATGAACTGCTCCGGTATTACGACCTCGACATCCATGATAGGCTCAAGGAGTATCGGGCCGGCGCTCCTTACGGCTTCCTTGAAAGCCATGGAGCCGGCGATCTTGAAGGCCATCTCGGAGGAGTCGACATCGTGGTACGAGCCGTCAGTGAGCGTTATCTTCACGTCAACGACGGGATAGCCGGCGAGTATGCCTGATTCGGTGGCTTCCCTTATGCCGTTTTCGATCGGGTTTATGTATTCCTTCGGGACCGAGCCCCCGACGATCTTGTTTACGAACTCAAAGCCCTTGCCCTTCTCCGAGGGTTCAAGGTCTATATAGACATGGCCGTACTGGCCTCTTCCGCCGGTCTGCCTGACGTACTTGCCCTCGGCCTCGGACTTCCTGGTGATCGTCTCCCTGTAAGCGACCTGGGGTTTTCCGACCGAAGCCTCGACCTTGAACTCGCGAAGCATCCTGTCGACGATGATCTCAAGGTGAAGCTCGCCCATCCCGGATATGATCGTCTGGCCGGTCTCTTCGTCGGTCTTGACCCTGAAAGACGGGTCCTCGATGGCCAGCTTCTGCAGGGCGATGCCGAGTTTTTCCTGGTCGGCTTTGGTCTTGGGCTCAATGGCGATGGAGATGACCGGGTCCGGGAAATCCATCGACTCGAGTATTATGGGTTTGTCCGGGTCACATATAGTATCACCGGTTATCGTATATTTCAAGCCCACAGCCGCGGCGATGTCGCCGGCGTAGACCTCTTTGACGTCTTCGCGCTTGTTGGCGTGCATCTTCACGAGTCTGCCAACACGCTCTTTCTTGTCTTTTGTCGAGTTGTAGACATAGGAACCGGCGCTCATGACACCGGAGTATACGCGGAAGAATGTAAGCTGTCCGACGAACGGGTCGGTCATGATCTTGAAGGCGAGGGCCGAGAACGGCGCGCTGTCGGCGGTCTCTCTCTTGTCTTCGGCGTCGGTCTTGGGGTCGATGCCCGTAATGGCCGGCACGTCTACGGGAGAAGGCAGATAATCGACAACGGAGTCCAGAAGGTTCTGGACTCCCTTGTTCTTGAAGGAGGAGCCGCATATTACAGGGGTTATCTCCATCGCTATCGTGCCTTTCCTGACCGCCTTCATTATCTCATCAGGAGCGACATCCGCTCCATCGAGGTACTTCTCCATTATCTTCTCGTCAAAATCAGCAGCTGCCTCTATGAGCTTTCCCCTGTACTCCGCGACCTGGTCCAACATATCGGCCGGGATCTCCTCAAAGTGAAACTTGGCGCCCAGGGAGTCGTCTTCCCATACTATCGCCTTGTTGGCTACGAGGTCCACGACGCCCTTGAAGGTGTCTTCCTTGCCGATCGGGAGATGGAGGACCACAGGCCTGGTCTTGAGCCTGTCAACGAGCATGCTTATGACGCGGAAGTAGTCGGCGCCTACCCTGTCCATCTTGTTCACGAACGCGATCCTGGGGACCTTGTACTTGTTCGCCTGACGCCATACCGTCTCGCTCTGCGGCTCGACGCCGCCGACCGAACAGAATACCGCGACCGCGCCGTCAAGTACCCTCAGCGACCTTTCGACCTCGATGGTGAAGTCCACGTGGCCGGGAGTGTCTATGATGTTTATGCGGACATCCTTCCATGAGCAGGTGGTGGCGGCCGATGTGATCGTGATGCCCCTTTCCTTCTCCTGCTCCATCCAGTCCATTACGGCCGTGCCGTCATGGACTTCGCCTATCTTGTAGGTGACGCCGGTGTAGAAGAGTATCCTCTCCGTGGTCGTCGTCTAGCCCGCGTCGATATGGGCCATGATGCCGATATTTCTCTGTCTCTCTAACGGTATTGACCTTGCCAACGGAACAACTCCTCGATCGAACAGTTTCGATTCTTGATTTCACTCCATGCAGTATCCCTTAAGACTTGCACGGTAGCAAAGTTTTGGTTTTATTTTTTTGATCAGGTTTGAAGCTTTTTATCTTCTGAAAGACACCCGCTCGGACGGGACCTCTTGCCTGCCGCACACTTGTGAGAAGAATTACCAGCGGTAATGAGCGAAAGCCTTGTTGGCCTCTGCCATCTTGTGGACATCTTCCTTCTTCTTTACGGACCCGCCCTTGCTGTTGGAGGCGTCGATGAGCTCACCTGCGAGCTTTTCTACCATCGACTTCTCGCTTCTGGCCTTGGCGTAGCCTACGAGCCACCTTAAGGCGAGGGAAAGCTTCCTGTCGGGCCTGACTTCGACGGGGACCTGATAGGTGGCTCCGCCGACCCTTCTGGACTTTACTTCAAGTATAGGCTTTATGTTCTCAAGGGCCTTCTTGAAGACCTTCATCGATTCTGTCTTGGTCTTCTCTTCAACGGTTTCAAGCGCGCCGTAGATGATCTTCTCGGCCTTGCTCTTCTTTCCATCGGAGGTAAGCTTGTTTATGAGCTTGGCTATTACCTTGTCGTTAAACTTCGGGTCCGGCAGTACGTCCCTCTTCGGGACATTCCCCTTGCGAGGCATATCTTCCCTCCACTACGGTTACTTGCTTGGTATCTTTCAGGGCCGCGGCGGCCAATGAAAAACGGATTTACTTGGGCCTCTTGGCGCCGTACTTCGATCTCGACTGCTTCCTGTCCTGCACACCCATCGTGTCAAGGGTGCCCCTCACCACGTGATACCTTACGCCGGGAAGGTCTTTTACCCTGCCGCCCCTGATCAGCACCACCGAGTGCTCCTGCAGGTTGTGGCCGACCCCGGGGATGTAGGAGGTCACTTCCATACCGTTTGTGAGCCTGACCCTTGCTACCTTGCGGAGCGCTGAGTTCGGCTTCTTCGGCGTGGTCGTGTAGACCCTGACGCAGACACCCCTTTTCTGGGGGCAGTTGTCGAGGGCCGGGGAGGCGGTCTTGAACTTCGGCTTCTGCCTGCCCTTGCGCACTAATTGATTAATTGTCGGCATAACTTACCTTTCGATGCTCGATATCTGGCGTAAATCAAAGCAATCTACCAGCTTTCATGGGCCTTGTCAAGAACTAAAATCGGCCGTTTTCGGTTTACACCACTTTTTTCCCTGAAAAGAGTCTTTCCGGGCATCCACAGTCTTTAAAGGCCGCTTATGAGGCGGCCGGTTCCGCCTCTATTTCCAGCGCCTTGGCAGCGGCCTCGGCATCCGCCGGGGCTATAGCCGAGTGGACCTTGATATACTTCCTGAAACCCGACCCGGCCGGGACCAGACGGCCCATGATCACATTTTCCTTGAGTCCGCGCAAGTAGTCTATCTTGCCCTCAACGGCCGCGCCTGTCAAGACCTTTGTTGTCTCCTGGAACGAAGCGGCTGAGATAAAGCTCTCGGTCGAAAGCGAGGCCTTGGTTATGCCCTGCAGGAGAGGCTCGGCGATGGCCGGCTTTTTACCCTTGGATATGATCTTGTCGTTCTCGTCCTCAAAGAGATGGCGCTCCACCTGCTCGCCGATAAGGAGGCTGGTGTCGCCGGCGTCTTTTATCTTGACCCTTCTGAGCATCTGCCTGACGATGACCTCTATATGCTTGTCGTTGATCTTGACGCCCTGGAGCCTGTAGACCTCCTGGACCTCGTCGACAAGGTACTTTGCGAGCTCTTTGACGCCGAGGACGCGCAGGATGTCGTGCGGGTTGGCGGAGCCGTCCATGAGGGGTTCGCCCGCCCTGACCCTGTCGGCTTCCCTGACGCTTATGTGCTTGCCCTTGGGTATCAGGTACTCCTTGGGCTCTCCGGTGGTCTCCGGCGTGATGACGACCTTCCTTTTGCCCTTGGTGTCCTTGCCGAAAGATACGAGCCCGTCGATCTCGCTTATGACGGCGGTCTCCTTGGGTTTACGCGCTTCGAAGAGCTCGGCTACCCTCGGCAGTCCTCCGGTGATGTCTTTGGTCTTGGTCGTCTCCCTGGGTATCTTGGCGATCATGTCGCCGGCCTTTACGACGTCACCCTCGCCTATGGTGAGGATGGCCCCTACCGGCAGGAGATAACGGGCCTCGATGTTGGTGCCCGCCACCTTCCGTGTCTTGCCGTGCTCGTCCTTAATGGAGACCCTCGGCCTCAAGTCCCCTTCCTTGTATGTCACGATGACCTTGCTGGAGAGGCCCGTTACCTCGTCGACCTGCTCCCTCATGGTCTTTCCGTCCTCGATGTCGCCGAACCTTACGATGCCGCTGACCTCGGTGATGATCGGGATGGTGTAGGGATCCCAGTCGGCTATGACCGCGCCGACGGGCGCCTTCTGGCCTTCCTGCATCCTGAGCCTGGCGCCGTAAATGACCGGGTTTTTCTCGCGGTCCCTGCCCTGCTCGTCCTGCAGGGCGATGTCGCCGCTGCGGTTCATGACGATTGATTCGTTCCTCGAGTTGATGGCGACATTGAGGTTGTGGAACTTGATCACCCCTTCGTGCCGCGCCTCAAGAGTAGTCTGCTCGGCCCGCCTCGACGCGGTTCCTCCGATATGGAAGGTCCTCATCGTAAGCTGCGTGCCGGGCTCGCCGATCGACTGGGCCGCTATAACGCCGACGGCCTCGCCCATCTCGACCATCCTGCCCCTTGTAAGGTCGCGCCCGTAGCACTTTATGCAGATGCCGCGGGTAGACCTGCAGGTAAGAACGGACCTGATCTTTACCCTGTCGATGCCGGCTTCCTCTATCCTTTCGACCCTGGACTCGTCTATCTCTTCGTTAGCCTCGACAAGGACGCCCTTGCCGAACGGGTCCATGACCTCTTCGAGCGCGACCCTTCCCAATATCCTCTCTCCGATAGGCTCGATGACCTCTCCGCCCTCTACGAGCGGGGTCATATAGATGCCGTCAAGGGTGCCGCAGTCGTCTTCGGAGATGATGGCGTCCTGCGCCACGTCGACGAGCCTCCTTGTAAGATAACCGGAGTTGGCTGTCTTCAAGGCCGTGTCGGCAAGACCTTTTCTGGCGCCGTGGGTCGAGATGAAGTACTGCAGCACCGTGAGGCCTTCCCTGAAGTTGGCGGTGATGGGCGTTTCGATGATCTCGCCCGAAGGCTTGGCCATGAGACCCCTCATCCCGGCAAGCTGCCTGATCTGCTGGGCGCTGCCCCTGGCTCCGGAGTCGGCCATGATGAATATGGGGTTGAAGCTCGGCACATCCTGCTCAACGCCGTTCTCGTCCTTCACCTGGTCAGTGCCGAGCTCGCGGAGCATCTCGTCGGCTATCTCTTCCGTGGCCTGCGCCCAGATGTCTATGACCTTGTTGTAGCGCTCGCCGTCGGTGATGAGCCCCTCGTTGTACTGCTTCTGTATCTCCTTGACCTCTTCGTATGCCGAGTCCAGGAGTTCCCCCTTTTTCCTCGGTATCTTCATGTCGTCTATGCAGATGGAGATACCGGCCCTTGTGGCGTGCTGGTACCCGAGGTCCTTCAGCCTGTCGGCGAGTATTACCGTCTCCTTGGAGCCGGCCCTTCTGTAGCATATGTCTATGAGGTCGGCCAGACGCTTCTTGTCCATGACCTTGTTTATCTCTTCGAACATGATCGCGGGAGGGATGACCTCCATCATGATGCACCTGCCGACGGTCGTGTCTATGGTCTCACCGTTGAGCCTGAGCTTGATCCCGGCCTGGATGTGCACTTCCCTCGCGTCGAAGGCGGCCCTCACCTCGTCCATCGACGAAAACCTCTTGCCCTCGCCCTTCACCCCGGGCCTGTTCCTCGTAAGGTAGTAAAGCCCCAGGACTATGTCCTGGGTGGGGACGATTACGGGCTTGCCGTGCGCGGGCGAGAGTATGTTGTTGGTGGACATCATGAGGACCCTGGCTTCGACCTGCGCCTCGATGGAAAGCGGCACATGAACGGCCATCTGGTCTCCGTCGAAGTCCGCGTTGAAGGCCGTACAGACCAGCGGATGGAGCTGGATGGCCTTGCCCTCTATGAGTATCGGCTCAAACGCCTGTATGCCGAGCCTGTGGAGGGTCGGGGCGCGGTTTAACATGACAGGATGCTCCCTTATGACCTCGTCAAGGACGTCCCATACCTCGGGCCTTTCCTTCTCGAGCATCTTCTTGGCGCTCTTTATGGTAGTCGCGTACCCCTTCTCCTCAAGCCTCTGGTAGATAAAGGGCTTGAAGAGTTCCAGGGCCATCTTCTTGGGCAGGCCGCACTGATGGAGCCTTAAGTCCGGGCCGATGACGATGACGGAACGGCCTGAGTAGTCCACTCGTTTACCGAGGAGGTTCTGCCTGAAACGGCCCCCCTTTCCCTTGATCATGTCGGAGAGGGACTTAAGCGGCCTCTTGTTCTGGCCGGTTATGATCCTGCCCCTTCTCCCGTTGTCGAAGAGCGCGTCTACGGCCTCCTGGAGCATCCTCTTCTCGTTCCTGATGATGATGTCGGGGGCGTTCAGTTCCATCAGCCTTTTCAGGCGGTTATTCCTGTTTATGACCCTTCTGTAAAGGTCGTTCAAGTCAGATGTGGCGAACCTGCCGCCGTCCAGAGGCACAAGCGGCCTTAAATCCGGGGGCAGTACCGGGATGACCTCAAGGACCATCCACTCGGGCTTGTTCCCGGACTTTAGAAACGCGTCTATAACCTTGAGCCTCTTGGCGATCCTCTTCTTCTTGGCGTCAGAGGATGTCTTTTTCATCTCGGCCCTCAGGGTGCCCGAGATCTTCTCAAGGTCGAGTTTGCGGAGCAGCTCCCTTACGGCCTCGGCGCCCATGCCGCAGGTGAAGCTGTCAAAACCGTACTTCTCGATGGCCTTCTGGTACTTATCCTCGGTCAGAAGCTCCCCTTCCTTGAACTCTGTCTCCTTGGGGTCGAGGACTACATAATTTTCGTAATAAAGGACCCGTTCGAGCTCCTTTAATGTCATATCGAGAGCGGCGCCTATCCTTGAGGGAAGGCTCCTTAAAAACCAGATGTGCGCAACAGGCGTGGCAAGCTCGATGTGTCCGAGCCTCTCCCTTCTTACATTCGAGGGGATAACCTCGACTCCGCATTTTTCGCAGACCACTCCCCTGTGCTTCATCCTCTTATATTTTCCGCAATTGCACTCGAAGTCCTTTACCGGGCCGAATATCTTGGCGCAGAAAAGACCGTCCCTCTCAGGCTTAAAGGTCCTGTAGTTGATGGTCTCCGGCTTTTTCACCTCTCCGTGCGACCATTCCCTTATCCTTTCGGGCGAGGAGATTGTTATTCTTATGGCGTTGAAATCCATAGGTTTTTTATGTTTGTCGAATAATGCCATAAGGCTTTCCAAGGTAAGACCTCCTTTTTTGCCGGTTTCCCGGACAACCTCTTCAGGTTAGCGGGGAGCATTCCCCGCTTCAAGGCGCGGCCCGAACCGGCCCGCGCCCCGCCTAATCCTCTTTTTCTTCCTCGATGAGGCTTATATCGAGCGCCAGACTCTGGAGTTCCTTTATAAGGACGCTGAAAGACTCCGGCAAGGTCGGCTCCAGGTTATAGTTGCCGGTGACTATCGACTCGTACATCTTGGTCCTTCCGGGAACGTCGTCGGACTTTACCGTCAGGAACTCCTGGAGGGTATGGGCGGCGCCGTACGCCTCCATGGCCCATACTTCCATCTCTCCGAGCCTCTGGCCTCCGAACTGGGCCTTGCCGCCGAGCGGCTGCTGCGTCACGAGCGAGTACGGCCCGGTGCTCCTGGCGTGGATCTTGTCGTCGACCAGGTGATGGAGCTTCATCATGTACATCATCCCGACCGTGACCGCCTGGTCAAACGGGTCCCCGCTCTTGCCGTCATAGAGGACCATCTTGCCGTTCTTGGGGAGTCCCGCGTTGTCAAGGGCGTCCTTGACGTCGTTTTCGGTGGCTCCGTCGAAGACGGGGCTCGCCATGTGCACTCCCTTGCCGAGCTTTTTGGCTACCTCTATTACTTCGTCGTCAGAGATGGCGTTTATGAACTTGCTGAACTCAAGAGAGCCGTAGACTTTTTTGATCCTCTCCCGCACCGTATTCGGGGAGGAGTGCTTTTCAACGAGGGCGTTTATCGCGGCCCCGAGGTTCTTTGCGGCCCACCCGAGATGGGTCTCCAGGATCTGGCCGATGTTCATCCTTGAGGGGACGCCCAGCGGGTTTAAGACTATGTCCACCGGGGTGCCCTCGCCGAGGTACGGCATGTCCTCTTCGGGCAGTATCCTTGAGATGACGCCCTTGTTGCCGTGGCGGCCGGCCATTTTATCGCCTACCGAGACCTTCCTCTTCATGGCGATGTAGACCTTTACCATCTTTATGACGCCCGGCGGGAGCTCATCCCCCCTTTTGAGCCTGTTGATCCTGTCGTCGAAAACGACCTTTATGAGGTCTATCTGCTCGGAGAGGTTGCCGGTGATGTTGGCCACTTCGTTTTCGGCCTTTTCGTCGGCTGGGATTATCTCATGCCACTTCGACTGCGCAACGGCGTCAAGGACCTCCCTTGTGATGGGTTTGCCCTTGCTTAAGATAGTATTGCCTTTCTTGTCGGCTATCCGCACCTGTGATTTCTTGTTGAGAAGGAGTTTCTCGACCCTGTTGTAGGCCGATTCCTTGACGATGTTTATCTCGTCCTCGCGGTCCTTCATGAGGCGCGCCATTTCCTTGTCCTCTATCGACCTTGACCTCTCGTCCTTCTCCGCGCCTTTTCTTGAGAAGACCTTGGCGTCGATGACGACGCCCTCGATCCCCGGGGGGACTCTCAAGGAGGTGTCCTTGACGTCCTCGGCCTTCTCGCCGAATATGGCCCTGAGGAGCTTTTCCTCGGGCGAAAGCTGAGTTTCGCCCTTGGGCGTGATCTTTCCGACAAGGATGTCTCCGGGCATCACCTCGGCGCCTATCCTTATGATGCCGGACTCGTCGAGGTCTTTGAGCGCCTCTTCGCCGACATTCGGGATGTCCCTTGTTATCTCTTCTTTTCCGAGCTTTATATCCCTGGCGACGACCTCGAACTCTTCGATATGGACCGAGGTGAAGACATCGTCCTTAAGGAGCCTTTCGCTCAAAAGTATCGAGTCCTCGAAGTTGTACCCGCCCCACGGCATGAACGCCACAAGGACGTTTCTTCCGAGCGCGAGCTCTCCTTCCTCGGTCGAAGGGCCGTCGGCTATGACCTGGCCTTCCGTAAGAGAATCGCCCCTGAAGACGATGGGCTTCTGGTTAAGGCATGTGTTCTGGTTCGACCTCCTGAACTTCGTCAGGTTGTAGATGTCGACCCCGCCGGTGTCGTTCCTTACGACTATCCTCGTGGCATCGACGCTTTCAACGACGCCCGGGTGCCTGGCGAGTATCGTCACGCCCGAGTCCCTGGCGACGACGCTCTCCATGCCGGTGCCGATGATCGGGGCCTCGGTGCGGATGAGCGGTACGGCCTGTCTCTGCATGTTGGAGCCCATGAGCGCCCTGTTGGCGTCGTCGTTCTCAAGGAACGGAATAAGGGCCGCGGCGACGCTGACGAGCTGGTTCGGGGAGACGTCCATGAGGGTGATGTCCTCTGGACGCGCCATTATGAACTCGCCGCCTTTCCTCGCGGAGATGAACTCGTTTATGAACTTCCCGTCCTTGTCTATAGGGGCGTTGGCCTGCGCTATGACATGGGGCTCCTCGTCAAGGGCGGAGAGGTAAGTTATCCTGTTGCTGACCTTGCCTTCCCTGACCTCCCTGTAGGGGGTCTCTATGAACCCGAAGTCGTTGACCCTGGCATAGGTGGAAAGAGAGACTATAAGGCCTATGTTCGGGCCTTCAGGCGTCTCGATCGGGCATATGCGTCCGTAGTGCGTGGCGTGGACGTCCCTGACCTCGAATCCCGCCCTTTCTCTCGTAAGACCGCCGGGCCCGAGGGCCGACAGCCTCCTCTTGTGCGTTATCTCCGAGAGAGGGTTGGTCTGGTCCATGAACTGGGAGAGCTGGGAGGAGCCGAAAAACTCCTTTATCACGGCCGAGACGGGCTTGGGGTTTATGAGGTCGTGGGGCATGAGCGTTTCCAGTTCCCCGAGGCTCATCCGCTCCTTGACGGCCCTCTCCATGCGCAGCAACCCGATCCTGTACTGGTTCTCCAGTAGCTCTCCGACGGACCTTACCCTCCTGTTTCCGAGGTGGTCGATGTCGTCCACGGTCCCCTGGCCGTTCCTTAAACCGATAAGATAGCGTACGACTTCGAGGATGTCTTCCTTCCTCAGGGTCGTTATGTCCAGAGAGACGTCGAAGCCGAGCTTCCTGTTAAGCTTCAGGCGGCCGACCTTGGAGAGGTCGTATCTCTCGGGGGTGAAAAAGAGGTCCTGGAAGAAAGCGTTCGTCGTATCGACGGTCGGGAGATCGCCGGGCTTGAGCCTCTTGTAGATCTCGATCCTCGCGTTCATGGTCATGTTCGTGGTCGGGTCGTCGGGGTTTGCCTTCCTGTACTCCACGACCGGCTTTATGTCCTCGTTGCCGATCTTGTCGTTAAGGAGGGTCTCCCTGAAGAAGTTCCCCATCGCCTCTATGAGAAGGAGCTTGAAGCTTGTTATGTTCCTTCTTGATATCTCGTCGAGCTTCTCCCTCGATAAGGTCTGGTTGCACTCCAGTATCACCTCTCCGGTGTTGGGGTCAACGATGTCGCGCGAAGCCACCCTGCCGACGATGTCCTCTACCTCTACGGGGATGTACTTGATCCCGGCGCCCACGAGCTTTTTGATCACGAGACGGGTGAACTTCCTGTCCTTCTTCACTATCACATCGCCTGAGACCGGGTCCTTGATGTCCCTGGCGGCCTTCTGGCCGACGAGGAAATCCGGTTCCACGCTTTTAAGTATCTTTTTGCCTTCGAGGACTATTTCCTCGGTCGGGTAGAAATAATTTAACATCTCCTCCATGGAGTACCCGAGCGCCTTGAGGAGGATCGTGGCGGGCATCTTCCTTCTCTTGTCGATCCTTACATAGAGCCAGTCCTTCTGGTCGAACTCGAAGTCCAGCCAGCTGCCGTGGTAAGGTATCACCCTGGCTGTGTAGAGGACCTTGCCGGTGAAGCCCTTGGGCTTTTCGAACTCGAAGAACACGCCGGGGGACCTGTGAAGCTGACTTACGATTACCCTTTCGGTGCCGTTAATAATAAAGCTGCCGTTATCGGTCATGAGCGGGATCTCGCCGAAGTAGACCTCCTGCTCCTTGATGTCGCGTATAGACTGCGCGCCTGTCTCGGCGTCCTTGTCCCACATGATGAGCCTCACCAGTATCTTGATGGGCGAGGCGTAGGTCATGCCCTTCTGGTGGCATTCGTCCACCGTGTACTTGGGCTCGAGGAGCTGGTACTTGACGAACTCGAGAGAGGCGGTGTTGCTGAAGTCCTTTATGGGAAAGGCGCTCTTGAAGACGGCCTGAAGCCCGAGATCGGCCCTGTCCTCGGGCTTACTGTCGAGCTGAAGAAAATGCACGAATGATTTTTTCTGAACTTCGATAAGGTTGGGCATGCTTACGACCTTACCGATCCTGGAGTAATCCTTCCTCAAGACCTGTCCGTTAATTTGATGAGAGGAAGCCATATTTTATCCTGCTCCTTTTTAGAATCCTTTTTGGAATCCTTGAGAAGAATCGCCCGCCGGAGGTCCGGCGGGCTGATTCTATTAAATGGTGCCTGCGATTGGCGCCGCCTCCCGGCGGCGCCTTCGCTTTAAAAGAGCACTTCTGCCAACTGAGGGGTCAAAGCCCCGCTTACTGGATCTCCACCTTTGCGCCGGCGCTCTCGACCTGCTTCTTTATCTTCTCGGCCTCGTCCTTGTTTACCCCTTCCTTCAGTGTCTTCGGGGCGCCCTCGACCAGGTCCTTGGCTTCCTTGAGTCCGAGGCCGGTTATCGCCCTTACTTCCTTGATGACCTTTATCTTCTCGGCGCCGGCTTCTTTCAGCACGACGTTGAACTCGGTCTTCTCGACAGCCGCTGCGGCTCCGCCGCCGACGGGAGCGGCTACGGCTACGCCCACGGGGGCCGCGGCTGAAACGCCGAACTTCTCCTCAAGCTCCTTTACCAGGTCCGCAAGCTCCAGTACGCTCATGCTCTCTATAAACTTTATAACATCCTCTTTCTTTATCTCTGCCATTTCAGTTCCCTCCGGAATTTGTGTTTTATAATGTGGTTTTGCGCTTCTGTTGCTTTCCCCGCGTCGATAAAGCTACGCGGAGGCGGCCTTCTGGTCCTTTATCGCGTTCAATGCGTAAAGGAACTTTCTCGGCACGCCGCTTAAGACCATGACAAGGCCTGTCGTGGGCGACTTCATCGAGCCCAAAAGCCTGCCCAAGAGGACTTCCCTCGGCGGCAGTTCGGCAAGGCCCTGTATCTCGGCAAGGCTTATGACCTTGGCCCCGAGCGTGCCCATCCTGAGCTTCAGGTTCGGCTTGTCTTTGGAGAACTGCACCAGGGTCTTGGCGGCGGACGCGGCGTCCTTGTAGCTGAACGCTATGGCAGTCGATTCCTTAAGGTGCCCTGATACAGGCTCAAGCTCAGTGCCTTTGATGGCGCGTTGAGCCAGGGTGTTCCGTACGATCTTGAAATCGATGGAAGCGTCCCTAAGGGCCTTTCTTATCTCGTCCATCTCAAGCGCCTTTATGCCCTTGTAATCGGTTATAAAGGTTGCGCTGGCCTTCTTGAACTTCTCCTGGATCTCTTCTACTACTTTTGCCTTCGCTGATTTATCCAATCTCTTCTATCCCTCCTTTCTGTCTTCGTGTCAAAAGACAGAAGAGTAACAAGGCTTAAAAAGCATGGCGGCGCACGGGGGAATATCTCCCCGCACACCATCCGGCTTTTAACGGTGAACTTTCAGCCCTGGCCTCGGTAGGATTATTAAGCCTGCGCCCCTACTGTCTTTGACCGGTTTTTTTATTTTTACGGCCTCAAAGGCCAGGGGTTTAAAACCCGGGCCCTCAAAGACCGTCTGAAGCTAAAGAGACTGCTCGGACCCGACTATAACGGTCACAATTTGCCGCCCCGTCTTAAACGCCGCCCTAGTTAAAAAACAACTCCCCGCCCTGAACGGAGCCCCGAGTTGCTACTTGAAGATGTTCCTTATCTCCACGGGGTCAAGCCTTATCGAGGGACCCATCGTGGTGCAAAGGAAGAGACTTCTTACATATGTGCCCTTGCTTGAGGCCGGTTTAGCCTTTACGACGGCGTCCATGAGGGCCATGAAGTTGTCCTTGAGCTTGGCGGCCCCGAAGGAGGCCTTGCCCACCGGGACATGAATGTTGCCGGCCTTGTCGACCCTGAACTCTACCTTGCCGGCCTTAAGGTCGTGTACCGCCCTCTTCACGTCGAAGGTGACGGTGCCGAGCTTGGGGTTAGGCATAAGGCCCCTGGGGCCCAACACCTTGCCGAGTTTGCCGACCGCGCCCATGATGTCCGGGGTGGCCACTATCGCGTCGAAATCGAGCCAGCCCTTGCTGACCTTCTCCATGAGCTCTTCGGCACCGACGAAGTCCGCGCCGGCTTCCCTGGCCTCGGCCTCTTTTTCGCCCTTGGCAAATACCAGGACCCTGACCTTTTTGCCCAATCCGTGCGGGAGCACCACAGTGCCCCTGACCATCTGCTCCGGGTGCTTGGGGTCTACGCCGAGACGCCCGGATACTTCCACCGTCTCATCAAACTTCGCCGTTATGGTCCCGGGGAGAAGATTGAACCCCGCTTCCAGATCGTATGAGCGGTTCTGCTCGACTTTTGCCTTGGCTGCTTCGAATTTTTTTCCCATTATCCTAACCCTCCACCGTGATGCCCATGCTTCTGGCGGTGCCTTCGATAGTCTTTATCGCCGCTTCGAGGCTTCCTGCGTTCAGGTCCGGCAACTTGAGCCTTGCGATATCCTCGACCTGCTTCCTGGTGACCTTTCCGACCTTCTCCTTGTTCGGCTCTTTTGAGCCCTTCTCGACTCCCGCGGCCTTGAGTACGAGCACGGAGGCCGGAGGGGTCTTGGTCACGAAGGAAAAAGACCTGTCGGCGTAAACGGTGATCACAACAGGGGTTACCATCCCGTCCTGGGCCTGGGTCCTTGCGTTGAACTGCTTGCAGAACTCCATGATGTTCACGCCGTGCTGGCCGAGCGCGGGGCCTACCGGGGGTGAAGGGTTAGCCTTCCCGGCAGGTATCTGAAGCTTGATCTGACCTGTTACCTTTTTTGCCATACCTGAACCTCTCTCGTTGAGGCCGGGACACCGCCCTGGCCTCTCCATCGCTATCTTAAATTGTGGTACGCTCCTACTGCTACTGCTCTGTCAGCTCCCACGATACGCGCCAAGTTTTATGACTTTTCCACCTGTACGAAATCAAGCTCGACAGGGGTGGCCCTGCCGAATATGCTCACAAGGACGCGCAGCTTCCCCTTGTCGGGCTTTACCTCTTCGACTA
>JACRCJ010000156.1 GCA_016219075.1 Deltaproteobacteria bacterium
ACACTCGGCGGGCCGATAATGATAGCGCAGGTGGCGGGAAAGGCCGCGGCATCGGGGCTTTCGGAACTTTTATACCTTGTGGCGTTTTTAAGCCTTCAGCTCGGCATAATAAACCTCTTCCCGATACCCGTGCTCGACGGCGGACACATACTCTTTTTCGGGATAGAGGCCGCGAAGGGCCGCCCCCTGAGCGAAAAGTTCATGACAGTGGCCCAGCAGATAGGGGTCGTGCTTCTAATAGGGCTCATGGTGCTCGTCACCTACAACGACCTCTTCCGCATATTCGGCGGGTAAGCCGTGCTTATCCTGGCCTTTGACACATCTTCTCCGTCGGGCTCCGTGGCCCTGGTCAGAGACGGCTCGCTTGTAGCCGAACTGACCGTCGGCGATGTCGGCACGCACGCCGACTGGCTGATGTGTGCGGTCACAGGCCTCCTTGAGTCCGCGGGTACCGGAATAAGGGAAGTGGACCTCTTTGCCGTTGACACCGGGCCCGGCTCGTTTACGGGCCTCCGGATCGGCGTGGCTACGGTCAAGGGTCTTGCCTGGGCGCTCGGGAAAAATGTGGTGGGAGTATCGACTCTTGAGTCCCTTGCCCTTAACCTCCGTTACTCGGGACATGTCGTCTGTCCGGTGCTTGACGCGAGGAAAGGCGAGGTATACGCCGCTCTCTACAGGTTCTCCGGAGGAGCGGCCGAGCCGTTGATGAAAGACTCGGTTATGGCTCCCGTTGCGCTCTACGCCGCCGCAATGGGTCTTGCCGCCCCGGTCGTCTTCCTCGGCCCCGGTCTTAAGACCTATGGAAGGGCGGTAGCCGAAAATGTCAAGGGGGCCATCTTCGCCCCGGAGGCACTGTGGCATATAAGGGCCTCAAATGTAGCTTTTCTGGCCCTGCAAAACCCCTCCGCCGCCGTAAGCCCCGCTCTGCTTACGCCCTCATACCTCAGGAAATCCGAAGCCGAGATAAAGGCCGGCGGATAGCCCCGCTCTGTTTTTTTGAGACCTGTTCAATGAACCGTCCATGGGTTTAAAACCCCGGAGAGGTTTAGCAGGCTGCTGAAAAAGTCCATCTGCTTCGTTGTCTTCGTCGCTCGTCACTGCGGCGTATACAAAAATACGCCTCATTCCTCGCTTCTCGACGCCTCGCATCTGGAGCTTTTTGAGCAGCCTGAACAAATTTTGAGTTTTTCAGCAAACTGTTAGGCCGTTAAAAAACAAAAGATGGACTTTTCCCCCGAATTGTCATAAAAAATCAGTATAGGCTGAAGGCGTTTCCCGGCGTTTTACCCCATAATTTTAATTTGCCTGCGGCTCATCGTTTTATTGACAACCCTTTTTCATTGGGTTAATATTTAAAATTGGATATTTGTATATAAATTCGGGCTTTTTCGTTCATAAACGGTCGGGGCCGGGGTATCCAAGATCAACCAGCATTTAAAAAGAGGAGGCCTTTATGGAAAGTCAGGACCAGTTGGTTGTTGAGAAGCTTATTGAGACGGACCGGGAGTTCAAGGAGAAATATAAGGCCCATAAGGATTATGAGAACAAGCTTGAAAAGCTTGAGAAGAAGCCGCGTCTGACGCCCTCCGAGACCGCCGAGAAGAAGAGGCTCAAAAAATTGAAGCTCGCGCTCAAGGACGAGATGAAACAGAGGATAGCGGAGTATCTTGACAAGTAGTCTTTTACAGACAGCGAAGACCGGTCCGCGCGCACAGGCGCAGGATCTTCGGAAAGTGAGAGAAGATGCCGAGCCGCAGTGACAGGATAAAAAAGGGGCTTGAGAGGGTCCCGCACAGGGCGCTCCTATACGCCACCGGCATACCTAAAGGGGAGATGAAAAAACCCTTCATCGGGGTGGCCACCAGTTTCACGGACCTCATACCCGGACACATCGGGATGAGGGACCTGGAGAGGTTCATCGAAAAGGGCGTGCACACCGGAGGGGGCTACCCGATGTTCTTCGGGCTTCCCGGCATCTGCGACGGCATAGCCATGGGGCACAGGGGCATGCACTACTCTCTGCCCTCAAGGGAGCTTATCGCCGACATCGTTGAGAGCGTTGCCGAGGCCCACGCCCTTGACGGCCTGGTGCTCCTTACGAACTGCGACAAGATCACCCCGGGCATGCTCATGGCCGCCGGACGCCTGAACATCCCCTCCATAGTCGTCACGGCGGGGCCGATGATGACGGGCCGTTACAAGGGGATGCGCACCTCGTTCATAAGGAACACCTTCGAGGCGATGGGGCGTTTCCGCTCCGGAGAGATTTCAAAGGAAGAGCTGAGTGCCTGCGAAAGCGGGGCGTGCCCCGGGGCCGGGAGCTGTCAGGGGCTGTATACGGCCAACACGATGGCGTGCCTGACCGAAGCAATGGGCATGAGCCTGCCGTGGTGCGGCACGGCGCTTGCCAACTCAGCCGACAAGAGAAGGATAGCCTTCGAGAGCGGCGAGAGGATAGTAAGCCTCGTCAAGAAGAACATAACGCCGAGAAAGATCATGACAAGGGCCGCCTTCGAGAACGCCATCCGGGTGGACCTGGCCCTTGGCGGGTCTTCGAACACGGTCCTTCATCTCCTGGCGATAGCGCACGAGTCAGGGGTAAAACTTCCGCTGGAGCTATTCGACGAGCTGAGTAAAGTCACCCCGCACATAACGTCGCTTGAGCCAGTGGGGCCGTATTACATGGAAGACCTGCACTGGGCCGGTGGTATTGGCGCGGTAATGGAGCGGTTGAAGGACTCGATGAGGGACAACCCGACGGTATCCGGGAAAAGGGTTAAGGCTATTATAAACGAACCTCGTTTCATTGACGGCGATGTGATAGTCCCCTTGAACAAGGCGTACCACGCCGAAGGCGGCATAGCGGTCCTTAAAGGCAACATCGCCCCTCTGGGCGCGGTCGTCAAGCAGTCCGGGGTAAGCGAGAAGATGATGCGCTTCAAGGGAGCCGCCCGGGTATTCGACTCCGAGGAAGCCGCCATGAAGGCCATTTTAGGACGCACCGTAAAGGCAGGCACGGTGCTTGTAATAAGGTACGAGGGGCCCAGGGGCGGGCCCGGCATGAGGGAGATGCTCGCTCCTACGGCGACCCTCATGGGCATGGGCATGGGGGACTCCGTAGCCCTGATAACCGACGGAAGGTTCTCGGGGGGCACAAGGGGGCCGTGCGTGGGGCATATCTCGCCGGAGGCCGCCGAAGGCGGCCCCATCGCCTTCATAAAGGACGGAGACACGATAGAATTGGACATCCACGGCAGGAGCCTTGAGCTGAAGGTATCGGCCGAAGAGCTTGAGAGAAGGAAGAAGGGTTGGAAGCCGCCGGCACCGAAGATCAAGTCGGGGTGGCTTTCAAGGTACGCCAAGGCCGTCACCTCGGCCAATACCGGAGCCGTATTGAAGTAAGCTCCGTACTTTCTCAGGCCGGAAAAGAGATTACCGCATACAACCGGAAACGGGCTTCGCGGGGGGAAGGGACCGCGGGGGCCTTGCAAGGCAAAAAACACAAAAAGGTTCACATATGAAGAAAAACGGCGCTCTGATATTCCTTGAATGTCTCAAGAAAGAAGGCGTGGATACCATCTTCGGTTTCCCCGGCGGCGTGGTTCTGCCTATCTACGACGAACTCTACGACTTCGACTTGAACCACATACTCGTCCGCCACGAGCAGGGGGCGGTACACATGGCCGACGGGTACTCAAGGGCCACCGGAAGGCCCGGAGTCGTCCTCGTCACATCCGGGCCCGGCGCAACGAACACGGTAACCGGCATAGCCACGGCCTACATGGACTCCATCCCAGTGGTGGTCTTCACCGGACAGGTCCCGACGGCCCTCATCGGCAACGACGCCTTTCAGGAGGCCGATATCGTCGGGATAACCAGGCCGTGCACCAAGCACAACTACCTCGTCAAGGACATAAAGGACCTCCCGAGGATCATCAAGGAGGCCTTCTACATAGCCACGACCGGCAGACCCGGCCCCGTTCTGGTAGACCTCCCCAAGGACGTCCTGACCGCTGAGGCCGAGTACAAGTACCCGGAGAAGGTCCATATAGACAGCTACCAGCCCAACTACACCGGGCACCCGGGCCAGATAAAAAAGGCGGTCGACTTCATCCTCAAGTCCAAAAGACCGGTTATCTACGCCGGCGGAGGGGTGGTCCTTTCGAACGCGGCCCCTGAACTCAAAGCCCTCGCCGAGAAGCTTAAGCTGCCGGCCACCACGACCCTCATGGGGCTTGGCGGGTTTCCGGGCACGCACCCGCTTTTCATGGGCATGCTCGGCATGCACGGCACATATGCCGCCAACATGGCAGTCATGAACACGGACTGCCTCATAGCCATAGGGGCCCGTTTTGACGACCGCGTCACCGGGAAGATAGACGAGTTCGCTCCGTACGCGGGGATCGTGCACATTGACATCGACCCTACATCCATAAGCAAGAACGTCAAGGTCGATATCCCGATAGTCGGCGACGTCAAGTCCGTGTTGAAGGACCTTCTGAAGTTGATCCCGGCCCAGAAAGTCAGGGAGTTCAAGAAGACCCTTGAGCCCTGGCACTCGCAGGTGCGGCAGTGGGAAGAGACTCACAGGCTTTCGTACAAGCAGGAGCCCAAGGGCAAGATAAAGCCCCAGTATGTCATCGAGAGGCTCTACGCGGCCACAAAAGGAGACGCCATAATAACGACAGAGGTCGGGCAGAACCAGATGTGGGCGGCCCAGTTCTTCAAGTACGACAAGCCCCGCACCTTCATATCGTCCGGCGGGCTCGGGACCATGGGCTTCGGCTTTCCGGCGGCCATCGGAGCGCAGGTCGCGATGCCGAAAAAGACCGTCATAGGGATAGCCGGGGACGGGTCGTTCCAGATGAACATACAGGAGCTCGCAACGGCCGTTCAGTACAAGCTGCCGGTAAAGATAGCCATACTTAACAACATGGTCCTGGGCATGGTCAGGCAGTGGCAGGAGTTCTTTTACGACAAGAGGTACTCCCACACCTGCATCTCGGTCGCCCCGGACTTCGTGAAGCTCGCCGAGGCTTACGGCGCCGTGGGCCTGAGGGCGAAGACCCCGGAAGAGGTCGACGGCGTGATAAAAGAGGCCCTGGCCGTAAAGGACAGGCCCGTTATCATGGACTTCAGGATCGACCAGTTCGAGCCGGTCCTCCCGATGGTCCCGGCAGGCCAGCCTCTGAACAAGATGCTGCTTGTATAAAAGGCCCCCGGGGGACTTTCTGCCGTCCGGCTCCGGCGGCGCCCCGGGGAGCCGCCGAGCCGCAAGGGAGCGCCGGGTCCCCCTGAGTTTCTGAAGAGTAGAAGTTTTTTTCTTGCTGTCCAGGCGGCGTTTCATTCGGAACGGGGCCGCAACGGGGCGGCTGAGGAGGTCTCATTTGCGCCATACAATCTCGGTCCTTGTGACAAACGAATTCGGAGTCCTCTCCAGGATATCGGGCCTGTTTTCGGGACGCGGCTTCAACATCGAAAGCCTGTCGGTCGCCGAGACTCTCGACCCCAGGATTTCCAGGATGACCATTGTCACGAGCGGGGACGAGAAGGTCCTCGAACAGATAAACAAGCAATTGAACAAGCTCATAAGCGTCATCAAGGTCTACGACTTTACCGGCGAGGAGCACATAGAAAGGGAGCTTGCCATGATAAAGGTCTCGGCAAACCAGGAGAACAGGGCCGAGATCTTAAGCGTGGTCGATATATTCAGGGCCAGGATAGTCGATGTGAGCCCCAGGAGCTACACCGTCGAGATAACCGGGGACAACGAGAAGATAGCCGCCATCACGGAGCTTCTCCGTCCCTTCGGCATAAAGGAGATAGTGCGCACCGGCAGGATAGCCATGGCTCGGACACCGAAACAGAGGTAAGGTATTTCTACCGGCAACGGGATTAAAGAATAAACGGAGGAGGATTCATCTTAATGAAGGTCTATTACGACAAGGACGCCAATTTAGAGACGATCAGGGGGAAAAAGGTTGCCGTAATCGGCTTCGGAAGCCAGGGCCACGCCCACGCGCTGAACCTGTTGGAGAGCGGGGTCGATGTCACCGCGGGGTTGAAGAAGGACGGCATCTCGTGGAAGAAGGCCGAGAAGGCCGGTGTCGCCGTAAAGACGGTAGCCGAGGCCGTCAAGGGCTCGGACGTTGTAATGATACTCGTCCCGGACGAGCTCCAGGGCGACCTATATTCAAGCGAGATAGGGCCTAACCTTAAGAAGGGCGCGTACCTCGCCTTCGCGCACGGCTTCAACATCCACTTCGGCCAGATAGTGCCTGACAAGAACACCAATGTCTTCATGGCCGCCCCCAAGGGCCCCGGCCACCTCGTAAGGCACGAGTACACGAAGGGCGCCGGCGTGCCGACGCTCGTAGCTGTCCATCAGGACGCCTCCGGGGACACCCTGAAGGTCGCCCTGGCTTACGCCAGCGCCATAGGCGGGGGCAGGGCCGGGATAATCGAGACGAACTTCAAGGACGAGACCGAGACCGACCTCTTCGGCGAGCAGGCTGTCCTTTGCGGAGGCGCCAGCGCCCTTATAACCGCCGGGTTCGAAACCCTCGTAGAGGCCGGGTATCCGCCGGAGATGGCGTACTTCGAGTGCCTCCATGAGCTAAAGCTCATCGTGGACCTCATCTACGAGGGCGGCATATCCAACATGAGATACTCCATCTCGAACACCGCCCAGTACGGCGATCTCACAAGGGGGCCCAGGGTGGTGACCGAGGAGACGAAGAAGGAGATGAAGCGTATATTGAAGGAGATACAGACCGGAGAGTTCGCCAAGGAATGGATGCTTGAGAACAAGGCAAACAAGCCGACCTTCACGGCCTTGAACCGCATGGGGCAGTCCCACCAGATAGAGGCCGTTGGAGCGAAGCTCCGCGACATGATGCCGTGGCTCAAGAAGGGCAAGATAGTCGACAGGGAAAAGAACTGATATCAACGGGGAGCATGAGGTCCCTTTAACAGAGCGCCCTTCCCGTTTTTTAAAAGCGGGGAGGGAATTGCATTTTAAGAAGAGACCTATCGGGAGCTTTACTTGAGGATACCTATAGCCAGAGAGGGATACCCCTTTATACTGGCGGCGTTGGTTTTGGCTGTGATAGCGTGGTTCATTACCCCGTGGCTTGAGATATTGTTCGGCCCGCTGGCGGTATTCGTAATCGCCTTTTTCCGGGACCCTGAGAGGGTCATCCCCGCAGACGAGAACTCGATCGTGAGCCCTGCCGACGGAAGGGTCATCAAGGTCGAGACGGTCGCGGACGGCAGGATCCTTAAAAAAGAGGTCTTGAGGATATGCGTGTTCATGAATGTCTTCAATGTCCATGTCAACAGGGCACCGGCTTCAGGCGTGGTCACGGACATCCTCTACAACCCCGGCAAGTTCTTCAACGCGAGCCTCGACAAGGCATCGCTTTTGAACGAGCAGAACGCGGTTGTGATGAAGGCCGAAAACGGCGAGACCTTCGCCTTCAACCAGATAGCCGGACTTATCGCCAGAAGGATAGTCTGTCACGCAAGGCCCGCGATGAGTCTTTCCAGAGGGGAGAGGTTCGGGCTTATCCGATTCGGTTCAAGAGTGGACGTGTACCTCCCGGCGGGCTCGAAGGCGGCCGTCAGGGTGGGGGATAAGGTAAGGGCCGGGTCCTCAATACTGGGGTATTGGAATGTTAGATAACGAACTGCAAAATCAGGATATCGCGCACCAGAAGAAGAAGAGCATAAAGAAGGGCGTATACCTTTTGCCGAACCTCATCACATCGGCCTCTCTCTTCGGCGGCTTCTACGCGATAATCGCGGCCTTTGACGGGCACTACGAGAAGGCGGCGATAGCCATCCTCATCTCCGGCGTGCTCGACGGCCTTGACGGCAGGATCGCCAGGCTTACCGGGTCAAGCTCCAAGTTCGGCATAGAGTACGACTCTTTATCCGACCTTATAGCCTTCGGGCTTGCCCCGGGGGTCCTGATATTCACCTGGGCCTTACGCCCGTTCGGCAGGTACGGGTGGCTGGCGGCGTTCCTGTTCGTGGTCTGCGGGGCGCTGAGGCTGGCGCGGTTCAATGTGCAGATAACGACAATTGAGAGCAAGCGTTTCAACGGGCTTCCCATCCCCGCTGCCGCCGCCTTGGTTGCTACGACCGTACTGATGTTTTTCTACCTTGGCCGCGGCCAGGACATGGCCAAGCACATAACGATACTAATCGTGGTATACCTGTTGGCGTTTCTTATGATAAGCAATGTCAAATACTACAGCTTCAAGGAACTGAACCTGTCACAGAGGATGCCGTTTCGACTATTGGTCGGGCTTGTGTTCCTGTTGATAGTCGTGGCGGCCGAGCCGACGGTAATGCTCTTCGCGCTCTCCTTCGGATACGCGGCGTCGGGGCCCGTAACGACACTCCTTGACAGGAGAAAGAAGGCCAGTCTGAAGGCAGCTCAAAAGACGGAAAAGAACGAAGCCGCGGGCTTCCACAGGTGATAATATGGATAACAGGGTCAGGATATTCGATACTACATTAAGAGACGGGGAACAGTCGCCGGGCGCTTCCATGAACGTGGAAGAAAAGATCATGGTCGCCAGACAGCTCGCCAGGCTCGGCGTTGACGTCATAGAAGCGGGCTTCGCCTTCAGCTCGCCCGGCGATTTCGACGCTGTTAGAAGGGTGGCGCTCGAGGTCGAGGGCCCCGTCATATGCAGCCTCGCCAGGGCGAAGCCCGAAGACATAGACGCCGCCGCCGAGGCTCTCAAGGGCGCCCCCAGGACACGGATACACACATTCATATCGACCTCGGACATACACCTTAAGCACCAGTTCAAGCTCACCAGGGCCGAGGCGAAGAAAAGGGCCGTGGAGATGGTGGAGCGGGCGCTCGGTTATGTCAAAGATGTCGAGTTCTCGGCGATGGACGCATCGAGAACCGAGCCCGAGTACCTCTACGAGGTGATCGAGGCAGTGATAAAGGCCGGGGCTACGACCATCAACATCCCTGATACCGTCGGGTACGCGCTTCCCGAGCCGTTCGGCGCCCTGATACGGGGTATCAGGGAGAAAGTGGCCAACATCGACAGGGCCGTAATCTCGGTCCACTGCCACAACGACCTGGGCCTTGCCGTGGCCAACTCTCTTTCCGCCGTCGTAAACGGCGCCCGTCAGGTCGAGTGCACCATAAACGGCATAGGAGAGAGGGCCGGAAACGCCTCTCTTGAAGAGATAGTGATGATACTCAAGACCCGCAAAGACCTTCTCGGCCTTGATACGGCGATCAATACCGAACAGATCTACCCGAGTAGCCGCCTTGTAAGCGGGATAACCGGGATGAATGTTCAGGCGAACAAGGCCATAGTCGGAGACAACGCGTTCGCGCACGAATCCGGGATCCATCAGGACGGGCTGTTGAAGGACAAGTCCACATACGAGATAATGAGGCCCGAGTCGGTCGGGATATCGCGCTCAACGCTCGTAATGGGCAAGCACTCCGGACGCCACGCCTTCAAGGAGAGGCTCCGTGAACTCGGCTACGAGCTTACGGCTGAGAACCTCGGCAAGGCGTTCGAGAGGTTCAAGGTCCTCGCGGACAAGAAAAAAGAGGTCTTCGACGAGGACATCGAGGCCCTTGTCCAGGACGAGGTCTTAAGGATCGAGATGCCTGACCGCTTCAGGCTCTTAAGGCTCAATGTCAGAAGCGGCACAGACATCGCCCCCGTGGCCGAGGTCGAGATGGAAGTGGACGGCAAGGCCGTAAAAGAGACCGGGGGCGGAGACGGCCCGGTGGACGCCGCATACAAGACCATAGCGAAGATCACCGGGACCGGGTCCACGCTCCTCAAGTACACCGTTAACGCCATCACCGGCGGGACCGACGCCCAGGGGGAGGTCTCGGTGAGGATAAAAGAGGGAGAGCACATAGTGCTTGGGCAGGGCTCGCATACCGATATAATAATGGCAAGCGCAAAGGCGTACATCAACGCGCTTAACAGGCTTGAGCACAAGAAGAAAGAACACAGGGAGAACCTCGTACTGTAGAGGGCCCGTGGAGGTTTACAGTGAGCGCAATGAAATCATGTCCGTCACCCGAGGGGCAGTTCTGCCAGAGCTGCGGGATGCCGATGGAGGGGGCCGGCGACGAAGGCACCGACAAGGACGGGACGAAGAACAAGAGCTACTGCCGTTTCTGCTATTCCGGCGGCCTGTTCACCGAGCCCGACATCACGGTCGAAGAGATGATAGAGAAGGTCGTCGGGATCATGAAGGTGATGAACCTGATGCCGGAAGAGAAGGTGAGGGAGGCCGCAGGGGCCTTCATCCCCACCCTTGAGAGGTGGAGAGAGTAGTTTCTTGGACGCTCCGGCCGGTGCCGGTCTTTACGCTCCGGTTTCTTTTCAAGCATAAACCAAAACAGACAAAAGGGACGGTAGAGAGATTTTATGAGGCCGATGACTATCACTGAAAAGATATTAGCCAGACACGCGGGGGTCAAGGAAGTGGTCCCCGGCGAGTTGATCAACGCCAAGGTGGACATAGCGCTCGGCAACGACATCACGGCGCCGATCGCCATAAACGAGTTCAGGCGCATAGGCGCAAAAAAGGTCTTCAACAGGAACAAGGTCGTCCTTGTCCCCGACCACTTTACTCCGAACAAGGACATAAAGTCCGCAGGCCAGGTCAAGGCGCTTAGAGACTTCGCCGTAGAGCAGAAGCTTACGCACTACTACGAGGGCGGGGATGTCGGAGTCGAGCACGCGCTCCTGCCGGAAAAAGGCATAGTAGTGCCCGGAGACCTCGTTATCGGCGCGGATTCCCACACCTGCACCTACGGGGCGCTCGGGGCCTTCTCAACCGGAGTCGGCTCAACCGACCTCGCCGCCGTGATGATAACCGGGGAGCTCTGGTTCAAGGTCCCGGAGTCGATGAAGTTCGTCTTCAAGGGCAAGCTCAGGAAGTGGGTGAGCGGAAAGGACCTGATACTTCGCGTCATAGGCGACATCGGCGTGGACGGGGCCCTCTACAAGGCTATGGAGTTTGCCGGAAAGACGATAGAGACCCTCTCGATGGAGAGCCGCATGTCGATGTGCAACATGGCGATAGAGGCCGGCGCCAAAAGCGGCATAATAGCCCCGGACGCCATCACGAAGGCCTATGTCGAAAAGAGGGCAGAGAGGGTGTACAAGTTCTACAATAGCGACAAGGACGCCGTGTACTCGAAAGTGCTGGAGTACGACTGCGCGGAGATAGAGCCGCAGGTGGCGTGTCCGCACCTCCCGGAGAACACGAAGAACGTCTCAGATGTAAAAAACGTAAAGATCGACCAGGTAGTCATCGGCTCCTGCACCAACGGGAGGCTTGAGGACCTGGCCGTCGCAGCGAAGATACTCAAGGGCAAAAAAGTCGCCAAGCTTGTGCGCCTCATAGTGATACCGGCAACGCCCTTTATCTACAACGAGGCGATGAAGAGGGGGTACTTCGACATCTTCCTCAAGGCAGGCGCCGTGATAAGCCCGCCGACCTGCGGGCCGTG
>JACRCJ010000157.1 GCA_016219075.1 Deltaproteobacteria bacterium
GAGGAAGCGTAAGCGACTAAGCGATCTCAAAGCGCTTTAACGGCATTGCCGGTTTTTCCGGGTCCGGTTTGCTTATTTTTCTAATTCCTTCATCATCTTCTCTGTCCCGGAGGTCCTCTCGTCCGATTTTTCCACTGCCGCTTTTGCCTTCTCGGGGGCCGAAGCCAGAGTGTCGGAGTAGTTCTTCATTATCTCTCCGGC
Source organism: Deltaproteobacteria bacterium (assembly GCA_016219075.1). Taxonomy (GTDB): domain Bacteria; phylum Desulfobacterota; class GWC2-55-46; order GWC2-55-46; family GWC2-55-46; genus JACRCH01. Next base: position 202 of record JACRCJ010000157.1, read on the forward strand.
GGATTTGCCTTCTTTTTTTTCTCCGCCTGAGCAGGATACCAGCATAACGGCCAGCGCGGCAAGGATCAAGAAACGCATATTCAGACCTCCGGATTCTTTTATAATATACTATGCCATAGGAGCAGATGTAAATAATTTTCAAGGGGTTTTCGGTCCGGTTGCCGTTTTGAATGGGTGTGGTGCTGCGCAATCCCGGCGCTTTAGCGTTGGGTCAAGGAGTGGCAAATATAAATGATTTTTTCCTTACCATCAAAATTCTCCGTCATTTATGGCGGAGAATTTTAATCGTCCTTTCTTTTTAAGCCCCGGCCTCTCGAAACCGGGGCTGCTTTGGCAGTTGACCGGCCTTCGGGTATCGTGGTAATTTCAAGCGATGAAAAAGAGACTCTTGCGCGCTCTCCCTTCCGTAGACGAGCTTTTGAGGTCTGACCGCTTAAAAGAGGCAGCTACACTCCATTCCTTGCCGCTCGTCACCGGGTCGGTAAGGATGGCGCTGGAGGAGTCCCGTTCAGGTATTCTCGCGGGCTCGGTGACCGAAGTCTCTTTTGACCGGCTCGTCGAGGACTCCCTTGAAGTGTTGAGACGGACTCTCGCCTCGAAGGTCCGAAAAGTCATAAACGCGTCCGGCACCGTACTCCATACCAATATCGGAAGGGCGGTATTGAGCGAAGAGGCTCAAGAGGCCGTGGTCTTCGCCTCCGGAAACATCAACCTCGAGTTCGACCTTGACACGGGCGGGCGCGGGGAGAGGGACAACCTCGTTGAAGACCTCTTGAAGAGGCTTACTGGGGCCGAGGCCGCAACAGTCGTGAACAACAACGCCGCCGCTGTGCTCCTTACCCTCAACTCGCTCGCCGAGGGAAAAGAGGTCGTCATATCAAGGGGAGAGCTCATCGAGATAGGCGGCTCTTTCCGGCTCCCGGAGATAATAAAAAAGAGCGGGTGCGTCCTGAAAGAGGTCGGCACCACAAACAGGACGCACCCCGGGGACTATGCCTCGGCCGTAACCGGGAGTACGGCGCTATTCTTCAAGGCGCACACGAGCAACTATACGGTAGTGGGGTTTACGGCCGAGGTAGGTCTCCCTGAACTCGTGGGTATCGGGAAAAGACACGCCCTTCCGGTCGTGGAGGATCTCGGCAGCGGGTCGCTCGTCGACCTGTCCCGATACGGGCTTCCCAAAGAGCCGCTCGTATCCGAGAGCATCGAGGCCGGGGCCGACATAGTGACCTTCAGCGGCGACAAGCTCCTCGGCGGCCCCCAGTCCGGGATCATCGCCGGGAAAAAAGAGTTCGTCGACAGTATTAGGAAGAACCCCCTTAAGAGGGCGCTTCGTCCCGGCAAGCTTACGCTCGCGTCGCTGGAGGCAACCCTGAGGCTGTATCTTGACAGTGAGAGGCTTGCCGGGAGGTTGCCGACACTGAGGCACCTTTCAAGGCCCCTTGGCGATATTGAGGAGGCGGCTAAAAAGGCGGCCTCCCTTCTTTCGGAATTCCTCGGCGGCTCCTTTAGCTTTAGCGTGGAGGACAGCGATTCGGCCGTCGGAGGCGGGAGTATGCCCGGCCACAAGCTCTCCACGAAGGTCGTCTCCGTCACGCACGGAACCGTGGGGCCGGAGCGGATAATGAGGCTCTTCCTTGACTCCACTCCCGCCATACTCGGAAGGATAAATAAAGACAGGTTCCTCCTTGACATGAGGACGGTGGAAGACCCCGCGGATGTCGTCCCGTCCGTCCGGTTTTAAGCGGGTAACAGGGCCCCTCAATAAGACCTGACGATTATCTTGATTTTTCCATTCTTTGGGCTAAACTGGGATTATGTTCATATTGAAGAACCGTATAGTCGTTTTTATCCTCCCCATACTGGTCTTTTGCGTATTGGTCTCTGCGGCTCTCTCCCAGGCCCCCGCGGGTGCATACGCCCCGGCAGACTCATATGTGGGCGAGGAGCTTGAGTACAGGATAGGCTTCTGGCTCTTCGAAGATGTCGCAACCGGCAAGGTCAGGCTCGAAAGGGGCGAAAACGGCGAGTATGTGGCCACTCTCAGCGCCTACACCACGGGGTTTGTAGACAGGGTGCTCCGCCACAGGGCGGACACCTACACCTCGCACATGGTACTCTCTCCGGACGGAAAGAGGTTCATAACGGTGCGCTTCGAGAAGACGGTAGAGACGACCGGGAAGACGAAGAAGTCCCTTACGGTGTTCGACTATTCAAAGGGTCTGATGACCTGGAGGTCTTCAGAGACCGGTAAAGATGACAGGACAGGCACGGAGAACATCCCGGAAGGAGTCTGGCCGGCGGACCCTCTGGCGGGTTTCTACAACTTCCGCTCCGGCATCTACGGCCCGGTTGTCCGCGGCTGTGAGTACAACATCCCGACATTCCCGAAGGACGGAAAAACGCGCGATATCTATATGAGGATAAACACAGAGGAAGAGGCCGGACAGAGGATAAACGACAGGCCGTTTGAGGCCGACTACCTCGCTGACGTGAAGATAGACAAGGAACTCTTCGGCTCGCAGTCCGGCAAGGTCGAGATAATTTTCTCCCCTGAGATGATCCCGAGTTCGGCCGTTGCAAAGGACATATTCTTCTTCGGCGATGTCCGGGGCAGGCTCGTAAAGGCGACTTTCGCCGTTGAATTCAAAAAGACCGCCCCCGCGGTCCGTTAAGCCGTCTTTCAAGCGGCTCTTTTTTTACCAATCCTTGAAAACGAGAAGACCACGGCCGCTACAAGGCCCATCGCGGCGCCGTAGAAAAAAGTCGTCCCCGCCCCCATCGTATCCCATAGGACCCCGGCTATAATGCTCGCCGGCAGGAGCATCAGCCCGTTCACGGTGTGGTAGACCCCGAAGGCCGTGGCCTTCCTTTCAGGAGGGGCCACAAGCGCCAGGTACGCCCTCTGAGAGCCTTCGCTCATCCCCTTGTAGACTCCGTAGAGCGGGAAGAGGATCCAGATATGCGCCGTGGTTGAGGCCATGCCTACAAGGAAGTAGACAGCGGCGTAGGAGACGAGCCCGTACAGCACCATCTTCCGTATGCCTATTTTGTCTGAGAGCATCCCCATCGGGGCCGACGACGCGGCGTAGACGAGGTTGAAGAGGAGATAGACCACGGGTATCATGTACTCCGTGACGCCGAGGTTCTTCGCCTGGAGTATCAGGAAGGCGTCGGCGAAGTTGCCGAGCGAAAATATCGCCACTACCAGCATGTAGTGCCTGAATGGGCCGTCGAAGGACGAGATGGAAAGCTTCGGGACGCTTGCGATCTCTTCCTTCGTCATCCGCTTCTCTTTTATGAAAAAGACGATGAGCGCCACGGCTATGAGCCCCGGTATGGCGGAGGCGTAAAAGACGAGCCTCAGGCCGTCGTGGTAGAAATAGAGGAGCGCGAAGGCCGCAGCCGGGCCTATCACCGCGCCGATGGTATCCATCGAGCGGTGGAACCCGAAGGCGAGCCCCATGTTGCCGAAGCTCGCGGACTCGGCGATGATGGCGTCGCGGGGGGCGGTCCGCACGCCCTTGCCGAACCTGTCGATGAACCTGGCCGTGAGGACCTCGAACCATGTGGAGGCCCCGGCTATGACCGGGCGGCTTACGACCGAGATCCCGTAGCCAAGCCCCATCAAAAGTTTTTTCTTTCCGAACCTGTCGGCGATCCACCCGGAGAAGACTTTGAGTATTGAGGCTGTGGCCTCGGCTATCCCCTCGATGATCCCGACTGTCGTTTTGGTGGTCCCGAGGACCCCCGTGAGGAATAGCGGCAGCAGCGGATATATCATCTCGGACGATATGTCCATGAACAGGCTCACGAGCCCGGCGAAAAAGACATTTCTGCCGATACCTGATATAAAGCTGGGCTTGTCGCTCATAATGCGTGATTTTCACTTATTTTCCTCTTTATTTCAAGCAGAGTCGTCTTTTGACGGCAGTTTTTTAAACATCTTATCCCTTGAATATAAAATATTACAAAGTGCTTGACATCCATGGCTGAAATCGATAATATCTAACATTCAATACACTCGGAGGATACTTAAGATGTACGCAGTGATAAAAACAGGCGGGAAACAGTACAGGGTCACCGAGGGCGAAGTCCTCAATGTGGAGAAGCTTGCCGGAGAAGTGGGAAGCCAGGTCGAGCTCGCCGAGGTGTTGTCGGTCGGCGAGGGCGAAGGCATGAAGATAGGGACCCCGACGGTCAATGGCGCCAAAGTCGTAGCCGAGATAGTCGAGCAGGGCAAGGGCAAGAAGGTCATAATCTTCAAGAAGAAGAAAAGAAAGGGCTACACGAAGAAGCAGGGCCACAGGCAGCTCTTCACGGGCCTCAAGATAAAAGAGATAAAGGCTTAACACCGGGGAGGACCTGGGCTGGATGCAAAGGGCGGTCAACCGTGGTAGGATGTAAAGGGGCGCAGGCAGGGTGGTCAACCGGGGATGACAAGACCCATCCCGGCGGTCTCGCCGGGCAGATATTATATATTAAGGATTTTTTTCGGGAGGTTTTTCGGTGGCACATAAGAAGGCAGGCGGAAGTTCCAGAAACGGCAGGGACAGTAACGGCCAGAGAAGGGGAGTAAAGAGGTTTGGAGGCCAGTTGGTCTCGGCCGGCTCCATCCTTGTAAGACAAGTTGGGACCAGGATATTCCCCGGCGCCAATGTCGGGTTAGGCAGGGACTTCACCCTTTTCGCCAAGATCAGCGGAGTCGTGAAGTACGAGGACAAGGGCGCGAAGAAGGTCGTAAGCATACTCCCGCAGTAACGATTAGACCTTACCCTCGGAAACCGGCGGACCTGTCCTGAGGCAGGTCCGTCAAAGACTGCGCGA
>JACRCJ010000159.1 GCA_016219075.1 Deltaproteobacteria bacterium
CAGGGTTGTACCCTGAACCCTGATATTCGTAAAGATTTCAAACCTTCGAAAAAGAATTAACCCGGCTTTCTACAAAAGGGCTTTTTGCGCACTGCCGTGCGCATCGGGGCTATTGCTCGGCTCGCTGTCAAGCTCGCTCTCCTTTATGCTCGCTACGCAATGCCCCTGGGGTTTTGTTAAAAACAATACAAAAGACTCTCGCGGGTTCAGGGTAGAACCCTGAACCCGCACGGAGTGCCATGGCCCTGACGCGGCTTGCGCGCGCAAAACCAACATAAAGGCCTTGCCCAGCCGCGCGCCGCATGGAACATAACCCTGTACTTTCCCAGGCTTATCCCTTAAAATAACCTATCTTACTGCCAGCCTTACGGCGCCGGGACTACCCGGGGCGAGGCCTTTTCGTGTAGTGACGGTCAGACTTTTTTCAAGGGGGCCGGTTCCGGAGTTTATGGCTAACGAGCACTTAAAGAGGCGGGCGGCGCCAAAGGGCGTTTCCCGGGGCGTGCTCCTGCTTGCGTCTGTCCCGGCCCTTGTAACCTTCATCGCTTATCTCGGCGCGCTGGGAAACGGCTTCGTCACCTGGGACGACGGGCCATACGTCTACGAGAATCCGGGGATCAGGACGATGGACGCGGCCTTCTTCCGCTGGGCCTTCACCTCGGCCGTCCACTCCAACTGGCACCCGGTAACCATCATCTCCTATGCCGTTGACTACTCGCTCTGGGGGCTTGATCCCCGGGGCTACCACCTCGTAAACAACGTCTTTCACGCCCTGAACGCTTCCCTGGTCTTCGTCCTTACGCTAAGGGTTGCAGGGCTTGCCGGGGCGGGCAAAGAATGGCCGGGGCGCGACCGCGCGCTCGGCACCGCATTCGTCGCCTCGCTCCTGTTCGGGTTGCACCCGCTTCACGTGGAGTCGGTCGCGTGGATATCAGAGAGGAAGGACGTCCTCTCGGCCTTCTTCTCCATCCTAAGCGTACTCGCCTACCTTTGGTACGCCGCCGGGAAAAGGGACCACGGCCTTGTCCGGTATTCGCTCACATTCGTCCTTCTCGCGCTCGCGATAATGAGCAAACCCATGGCGGTCACCATGCCCGTAGTCTTCCTGATCCTGGACTTTTACCCGCTTGAAAGGCTCCGGGCCCCGTTGAAGGAGCCGGGCCGCGCCATTTTGCTGCTCCTTGAGAAGGTCCCGTTCTTTTCCCTCTCACTCCTCTCATCCGTCATGACCATACTCGCCCAGAGCAAGGCGATGCCGATAGAGGGCATGGGCCTTGTCCTCCACGAGCGCATCCTCGTGGCCACGAGGGCCGTATTCTTCTACCTATACAAGACGGTTCTGCCCATCAACCTCTCCCCGCTCTATCCGCTGACAAAAGGCGTCACACCCTTCTCCTTCGAGTACGCCGTCCCGGCCGTGGCATTCATCATCTCTGCCGTCTCGGCCATCGCCCTGAGAAGGCACAAGTGGTTCGCCGCTTCGTGGCTGTACTACGTAGTCACCCTCCTCCCGGTAAGCGGCGTAGTGCAGGTGGGCGTGCAGGCGGCGGCCGACAGGTACACCTACATGCCGAGCATCCCGGTCTTCATGCTCGCCGGGGCCGGCCTCTTTGCCTTCATCAGAAAACGGCGCTCGCACGGGCGCGCCATCGTCCTCCCGGTCGTGCTCGCGGCTGGAGTGTTCATCGCGCTTACGGGCCTTACGATAAAGCAGACCGCCGTCTGGAAGGACGGGCTTACGCTATGGAACCGCCAGGTGAGGAACTACCCAGGGCACGCGGTCTCGTACGACAACCGCGCCGAGACCTACGAGCTGCTCGGAAGGGACGAAGAAGCGCTCGCCGACTACGCAAGGGCGATAGCCGTCGAACCCGGCTTCGTCGACTCGTACATATACAGGGGCAACCTCTTAAACACGCTCGGCAGGCACCGCGAGGCGATAAAGGACTTTAACGAGGTGATAAAAAGGGGCGGTGCCGTTGCCGGGGCGTACAACTACCGGGGGGTGGCGCACTTCTACCTCAAGGAGTACGAACTCGCGGAAGAGGACTTTCTGGCCGCGATACGCCTGCGCCCGGCATACCCGGACCCATACCACAACCTCTCGTTCCTGTACTCAACCCTCGGCGACCATGCCAGGGCAGAGGAGTACCGGAGCAGGGCGCAGGAGCTCGGCTACGGTGGATAACGGCGCTCACGCACACCGTGCGGTGGGCAATTTTCGATGACTCAATCTGGCACAGGCTCGTTGGCGGGTGTACGGTCGGCTTTTAATTCGCCGTACGCCAGTACCTACGCCTTAGGCGGCCTCACCCTACGCCCCGCTGGGTTTTGTTTTAAAGACAAAAAAATCCCCTCCCATGATGGGAGGGGACAAAGGTTGTAGATACCGTTTTGCCCGTCAAGCGATATTTTGTGCGTAATGCGGATTGAAGGGCTTGCCGGTTTTTAGTACGCCGTAGATTATATGAACGAGCTTTCGCATTGCGGCGCAGACGATGACCTTGCCGTTTTTACCGTTCTCCTTGAGTCGGCGGTGAAATTCTGCAACGACAGGATTGAACCTTATGGCGACCATGGCAGGCATGTAGAAACATTTTCTCAACCTGGCGTTGCCTATTTTGCAGAGCCTGGGCTTGCCTTTTACGGAGGTCCCTGAGATTTTGTCTTTAGGCGCAAGGCCCATGAAGGCGACCACCTCTGGCGGGTTCAGGGTTGTACCCTGAACCCTGAATTCCGTATAGCAACCGCGAATTATTCGGGTTCAATCTGCAAGATTGAACCCGCCAGTAAAGATTAACTCTCTGCGGGTTCAGGGTTGTACCCTGAACCCTAAAAATATCAGATATTAAAATTCTCCGCCATGAATGACGGAGAATTTTGACGGCAAGGAAAAATCATTTTTATCTGCCGCTCCTTGACCCGCTAAAGCGACGGGATCGCCGAGCGGCACACCCGTTCACCCCCACCCTACCCTCCCCCCGCAAGGGAGAGGGGTTACAGGAAGCCCCGCGCAAGCCACAGGGAATTACATATTCACCCCCACCCTGCCCTCCCCCGTCAAGGGGGAGGGGTTAATGGTACGGATAAGACGGGCGAAAAAGACAGGGGCCTTTAGCCCATGCTTTTAAGCGATTCGGTAAACTCCGCGTTGGCCCTGACGAAGCTCCTTATGATCTTGAACGCCCGGAGCCTCCAGGCCGCCACCTGTATGTTGTCCTTCAGGGGTTTTGTAAAGAGGGACGAAAGGAAGTCAAAGACCGTGTAGGCGGGAGAGTAAAACTTCTTCATGGCGTTTATCGTGTGGTACTGAAGCTCGTACATGCTCATCAGCTTTGGCACGAAGACGGCGTGATGGGCGTCGTACAGGGACCAGTCCTTGTTCTTGATGCGCCCCTCTTTTTCAAGGTCGTCGAAGGTCTTGGTCCCCGGAAGCGGCGTGAGGATAAGGAACTGGACGGAGGCGAGCTTGTTCTTCCGCGCGAACTTCCATGTCGCCTCTATCGTATCGACGGTGTCGAGGTCAGAGCCCAGGACGAACATCCCGTGTATCTTTATCCCGTTGTCCTGTATCGCCTTGATCCCGCGCTCCATCTCCTCGACCGTCTGCTTCTTGTTGTAAACCTCCAGAGTCCTGGGGTTGATCGACTCAAGCCCGATGCAGCCGATGAAGCAGTTGGCCTGCTTCATGAGCGAGAGAAGCTCAGGGTCTTTCGCTATGTCGATGTGGAACTGGCCGGCCCATGTGGGGGTGAGCCCCGTGGAGATCATCTCTTTACAGAGGGCCTTGACCCTTTTCTTGTCGGCGGTGAAATTGTCGTCGTAAAAAAATACCCAGTCGGTGCCGTCCTTGACCCCGCCTTTTTTCTGCAACTCCCTGTGGTCGCGGAGGAACTGAAGTGTCCTCTCCTGGCAGGTGAACCGGTACTTGTGCCCGAACATACCCGTGACCGAGCAGAAGGTGCAGTTATACGGGCACCCCCTGCTTGTCATGACGGGCGTGACCGAGATCTTTTTCTTGTAGCCTTTTATCAGCGAAAAATCGATGTACGGCAGGTTGTCGAGGTCCATGACGAAAGAGGTCCTTCCGTTATGGGATATCGTCCCGTCCTTCCTGAAGGACAACCCAGGGACATCCTCAAACCCCTCCCCTTTTTCAAACGCCTTCATGAAGGGGACCACACTCTTGTCCGCCTCGCCGCAGAGGACGAAGTCCGCGTGCTCCATCGCCTCATCAGGCAGGGCGGTGACATGGGGGCCTCCCATGACTACCTTTTTACCGAGCGCCTTGCAGGCCTTTACTACCTTGTACCCCTTCATCGCGGTGGGCGTTATAACGGA
>JACRCJ010000160.1 GCA_016219075.1 Deltaproteobacteria bacterium
ATGCCGGATGAGTACAGGGATGCTCGCCGCAGGGGGATGGATAGGTTCCTCGCCACGGGAGAGACGAAGGTCATCGGCAAGACGGTCGGGCTTGAGGGCTTGAGAAGGGACGGGACGAGGTTCCCGGTGGAGTTGAGCCTTTCAGCGGAAAGGCTCGATGGGAGCTGGATGTTCATAGGGGTGATACGGGACGTGACGCAACGCAGGAGGCTTGAGAACGAGCTTGAGCAGAGACTCGCCGAGATGGAGCGTATGAACAAGGTGATGGTCGGCAGGGAGCTTAAGATGGAGGAGCTGAGACAGGAGATACGCAGGCTCAGGGGTGTCCATGAACGGACGGAAGGCAGGTGAGGGCGATGGATACAGAAGAAAAAAGGGCGGAGGGGTTGGAACTCCAGGTAAAAAGGCTCGCCTCCGAGGTCGAGCGGCTGAGGGAGCGCGAGCTGGAGCTTGAGGAGACGCGCAGGGCCATGCTCTATATACTCGAGGACCTGAACGAATCGAACACGGGCATAGCCCACGCCAAGGCCGAGTGGGAATCGATCTTCGACAGCATAGCGGACCCCATCTTCATCCATGACAGGGACTTCCACGTCACACGGTGCAACAGGGCCTACATGAAGTACGCCGGGCTGGCCTTTAATGAGATCATCGGCAGTGTCTACCATGAGGTATTCCCCATAATGAAAGGCCCTTTCAAGGCATGTGTGAACTGCGTGGAGCGGGCGGCGTCCGTCAAGGATAAGAAAGAAGAGGAAGAGGAGGTGGCGGTCCCCCCGGTCAATAAAACCTTTAAGGTCAGGAGCTATCCGTTGAAGGCCGGCGGATCCATGAACAGCCTCTTCATCCATATCATGGAGGACATAACCGAGTCGAAAAAGGCCGAGGAAAAGATCGGCTCGGAGACGGAGCTTAACAGGCGTCTCCTTATGATAGCGGACGCCACGGCCCAGACCACCGACATAGAAAGGCTTCTGGAGCACGTCGTGGAGTGCGTCGGCAGGGTCATGGGGTGCGACGTCTGTCTTGCCTATACCATCGATTCGAGAAGCGGCAAGCTCCGGCCGCGCCGCGCCTCCGGGCTTGCCCGCGATATGGTCCCCTTTTTCAGGGTTGAGAGCCTTGAAGTGAATATCCCTTCCATAGAAAAGGCGTTTAATAAGAGGGAGCCTGTCCTTGAGAGGCTCTCCTCCGGGCGGCCCTCAATTGGCGGAGAGGATAGCCGTGGGCCGGCGGGCCTGCCGTTTGAATGGGTTGAGGGGGGCGAGGCCTGCGTCATGATCCCGCTCATGGGCAGGGAGAACCCCCTCGGCGTCCTCGCGTGTATTTACACGCAAGAGACCGGGAGGTTCTCAGGGGGGATTACCGAAAGGGACAGGCAGGTCATCCGAGGAATATCGAGCCAGGTCTCCACAGCCATTGAGGAGGCCCGGCTCTTCAAGGACTCGATAGACAAGACCATGGAACTGTCGCGCAAGGTGGAGACCATACAGGCCATGCACGAGATAGACGTCGGCATACTCTCGATGACAGAGCCGCAGGAGATACTTGAGACCGCGGTGAGGATGACGGGCAAGGTAATACCCTGCGACAGGGCGACGATAGCCCTGGTCGACGAAGAAAGAAAAGGTTTCAATTACGCCGCGGGGTTCGGCATTGGGGGCATCAAGAAGGGTTCCTTTATCGACTTCAGGGATACGAACGCAACGGATATGCTCAAGACCCGCAGGCCCCAGTTCATCGCCAACCTCAGGGGGATAAAAGACCCGCCGCATTTAGAGAAAATGTTGATGGAAGAAGGGTTCCTGTCGCATCTGCGCGTCCCCGTCATCATAAAGGGCGAGGTCGCGGGCATACTGTCCGTCGGGGCGAAGCGTCAGGCGGCCTATGCCCCTGAAGACCTCTCGATAATAGAGAAGCTCGCCTCCCAGATAGGGGTGGCCCTCGAGAATTCCAGGCTCGTGGAAGACCTCGAGGGGCTCTTCATCGGGGTCGTAAGGACGCTCTCAGCGGCCATAGACGCAAAGAGCCCGTGGACCAGGGGCCATTCCGACAGGGTCACCAGGATTGCCCTGTCCATAGGGCAGGGTCTCGGTTTTGCCGCCGGGGAGCTCAAGACGTTAGAGCTTGCCGGGCTTCTGCACGACATAGGGAAGCTCGCCACCTACGAGGCCATACTCGACAAGCCGGGCAGGCTCACCCCTGAAGAGAGCAGGGTTATAAGGCTCCATCCGAAAAAGGGCGCCGAGATACTCGCCCCGATAAAGCAGATGAAGGACATCGTGCCCGCCATAAGGCATCACCATGAATCCTATGACGGCACGGGATATCCCGACGGATTGAAGGGGGACGGGATACCTCTGCTGGCGAGGATATTGGCGGTGGCCGACACCATAGACGCCATGGGCGCCGACAGGCCTTACAGGAAGGGCAAGTCCATGGACGAAATCGTAAGCGAGCTCCACC
>JACRCJ010000002.1 GCA_016219075.1 Deltaproteobacteria bacterium
CTGTCGACCATGGATATGAACCTTTTATGGAGCCACCCGCTTTTTCCTTTTCCCAAGCCGTGAAGATCATTATCGGCAAGGCTCACCTTCACGAGGCTCTTTTTCCCCGACATCTTAGAGAGCGGGCCGAAAAAGCTGTTCTTGAGATAGGCGCCGTGGGCATGGAGGATGTCAAAACCGCCGTTACCGCCAGCGGCCTTCCACATGTTCTTCCAGAGAAGAGGTTCCGCGAACCTTCCCTTGCCTTCCTTAAGCCTGTAGAATGTAAACCCGTCAACAGAATCCGCCTCGGGCAAAGAGTCCTGGTTTACCGTAAGAAAGGTCACCTCCACACCGCGGTCCCTCAGCTTCTTCGCGAGGCTTATCGCCTGTAGTGCGGCCCCGCTGTAGTGCGGCGGGAAGTAGTATGAGAACATAAGAACCCTTGTATTCATCCCTGTTTTCATCTCAATGCCTTCCGAACTCGAGCCACGAGTGAAGAAGCACCAGCGCCCAGAGGCGGTCCTGGTAGACCGTCTCCCCCTTGATGTATCTTTCGACGTAGCCTGAGACCATGGAGTGGTCCACAAGGTTGTGCTTACGGACGGCCTCTTCGCTCAAAAAGAGCCTCAGGCACTCGTAATTGTTTGTGGCGAGTATATAGTCCTTGGGGAAGTTAAAGGTGCCCTTTTTCTTAGTCACTATCTCCCGGGGCAGATACTTCTCAAGGAGCATCCTTATTATGACCTTGTTTACGGAGCCCCTGTATTTAAGCGCCGACGGAAGCCTTTCGGAGTACCTTACGAGGTCCCTGTCAAGAAAGGGGAAGCGGACGGTCTTACCAAGGGCGTTTGCTATCTGTACGGTCTTTCTGAAGGCGGCCTCGGGCTCCCATATCTCACATAAGGTCCTGGTCTTGTGCTCCATCGGAGTCCTCGTGTCACTGTAGAGCCTGTAAAGGAGATGCCCGCTCCAGTCGGGCCTTCTGCCAGTCAGCCTGAATATCTCTTTATCTGTCCAGCCCTTCCACGAGACGAACTGCTCCTCCCTGGGCCTGCTTAAAGTGCGCCTGAGGACATCGGCGGAGTAGGAAAAACCTTCTCCCAGCCTCCACCACGGCAGGTGGTTCAGTCCCGGTATCTTCTGGTTTATCTTCCAGGCGAGGTCTTCCTGCCATGTCACGGGGATGCCCAGGTAGCGGTCGTTACCCGTGCCGTCGATGTAGACGTCGAACCTGTCCTTGTTCTGTTTCAAGGCGGCGTACAGAGGGATAGCCGCAGGGTCACCGAAAGGCTGGCCCATCGACCCGGCGAACCCCCGAAGCCCTTCAAGGTATGTAAGAGGCGAAAACCTGAGGGGCACAAACGGTATCCCCAGGTGTTTCGCAACGACCCTGGCGTCTTCGGTTTCGTCGATATTTTTTTCATCGAACCCAAGGGTCACTGCCTCTATGTTTTCGAGCCCCGCGAGCTTTACCGCTATGGCCAGGGTCGAGGAGTCCTTGCCGCCGCTTAAAAACAGGGCGGCTTTCCCGTTTTTAGGGCATGCCCTCTGAACGCTTTTCTTCAGGAGCTCTTCGTAAGCCTTCAGGTACTCCGCCTCCGGCACCTTGTGCTCAGCTGCGAAGTCATCCTCTTCGAAACTATTTCGTGAGAAGGCCTCTTTTCTCAAGGCCCTTCCGTCGTAAGACACCGTTTGTCCGGGCAGAACAGACTCGACCCCCTTAAAGATGGTGCGCGGCGAGGGTATGTAGAGGAAATGGAGAAAATCGACGACCCCTTCAGGGTCTATCGAAAAGTCTATCCCGTTGAACCATGTAAGGGATGTCGTGAAATGGAAGACCCCGTCCTTAACGCCGTGGTACACGGTGTATGCGCCTGCGGAGTCCCTGGCAAGCGTTATCCTTTCTTCCTCGATATCAGCCAGCGCCCACGAGCCGCTGAACTCTTTCATGGCCGAACCGGGGCTGGAGAAATCATACGCGGGATCCCCTGAAGTCTGGCTGCAACCCTCCCGGGATATGACACCTGCCCTGAAGCTTAATATGCAGGCGCCCCCGGTCTCGGTCGGATTGTGCGCCTCCGCAGCCTTCGGCAGCGGGAAACAGAATACAAGGGAGCTTCGGCCCTCGAATACTGCGGCCGAATCCATTTCAAAGCCCCTGTTCCTTTCTATAGCCCCCCTGAACCTTGCGCGTTCTTCACGTGAAAGACCGGGTTTGAATATCCCGGCGAACGACGCGAATGTATTTAAAACCATACCCGTCGGGGGGTCTTCTTTTTTTCCCCTCTCCATTTGAGCCTGCCCGCTGACATTCAACATTTTTTCAATTAACCTCTTCGTCTTTGCCGCAAAAAGGCCTTGGTTTTTCGTCGTTACGCGGGTTGAGCATCTGCCACTTCGAGCTGGTCCTGGAGAACCTGACTTCCACGAACATCAAAAAAAGATCGAACAATGTTTTTATCTGTGAGTACTTGAAATTTTTGATCTTGTACAGGAGGTTACCCTTCTCCCACCATATCCTTACCGGATTGCCCACCCTTTTTTTGATGATCATTTCGTTCCAGTATTTTTCAAAATCTGCTTTCTTTATCGCCTCGCTTCTTTCATCAAGTTTTTTTAAAATGGCCGAGGACCTTTCGCCGTCGCATATCTCGGGCTGGCCGCTGTCATTGATACACAGGGGTGTGATATCGACGCCCTCTATCCCTCTTCTTGAAAGTCTGACCCTGGCCGTCACCGCTTCCCTGTCAACGGCCTTTATCTTGAATTGATAAGTACGCTGGGGGCCTTCCCAGTAGTAATCCGAATGGCAGAAGTTCCCCAGGCTGTACATGATGACCCCGTCTCCGTACCTCTCAATGCCCTGCAGGATCTGCGGGTGGTGTCCTATTACGATCTTCGCCCCGTTATCTATGATCTTGTGAGCAAGAGAAATCTGGTCGGGAGTGGGGTACGGTGAGTGTTCTATGCCCCAGTGCAGGGATACTACGAGGTGATCGACATCTTTTTTGTATCTTCTTATATCTTCGAGAACATACCCTTCCTCAAGGGGCGCTACCCCTGAAGCCGTATCAGTTGCGTAATTGCGCCCCTTATTGAGTCTCGAGGAATAGGCAAGAAACCCCAGGCGGAGGTCTTTAACCGTTACGGCCAGCATCTTTCTGCTCGCCTCTAAATCCCTTCCCGCGCCGACAGTTCTTATGCCGGCTTTCTGCAGATTTAAAGACATCTCCTCGTAGGCCGAAGGCCCGAAGTCAAACGTATGGTTGTTTGAGAGGGAAAGGAGATCGAAACCTGCGTTTTTAAGAGCGCCTATGTAGCTTTCGTCTCCGGCCAGGCATCCTTTCCCATAAATCGGGGCTCCTTTTCTTGATAAAACCGTCTCGAGGTTGCCGAACCTCAGGTCCGCGCCCTTAAATGCGGATGAAACCTTTTCAAAAACGAAGTCCGGCCCTTTCTCCCTGGCGGTCCTGTTGTAATCCGAATGGAGCAGTATGTCGCCCATGAAGAGTATTTCAGCCGCGTTGTTATCCATCACCGTTCCCATATTTTACTAAGAGATGATCGGCCGGAAGCCCTTAGCCGGGCGGGTCGCCTGTTGTATCGCCTTTTCACTTTCGGAGTCCAAAACCTTTACTACCATGGCGGGGTTACCAGCCGCAACGCAATCCGGCGGTATGCTCTTCGTCACAACACTTCCGGCTCCTATGACCGAATTCCTGCCTATCCTTACGCCCTTTAATATTATGCTGTTCATCCCTATCCAGACGTTATCCTCTATTACTACAGGCTTTGACACAGGGTTGGACAGTGACCTTTCGGAAGGGTATATGCCGTGTCCGTCACTGTCTACGATCGTCACATTCGCCGCTATCAAACAGCCCCTGCCTATTATGATTTTTTCAGTGGCGTGGATCGAAGCCCCATTTATCCTTGTGTCGTCCCCTATCTCGATAAGAGCGTCCTCCCTTGTATCTGTCATAAGGCGCGTGGGCGCATAGACAGATGCATGGTATCCGCGGTCATCGGAACGGAGGGTCACGTTGTTGCCGATGTAAATATTACCGGTCATCCTGAGGATAACGGGCTTGCCCTTAATTATTACATCCCCACGGGTCACCACACCCCTTGACCTGAGATAACGCCTCCATCGGAGGCAAACCAGGTTTTTCCAGACAAGACCCGCAAACCCGATCGGGTTCAAAAGCTCCTTTGTAAGCCTTATCATCCTCTGTTTTCCGTTCATATCCGCCGGGCGGGTCCGCGCTCCGCAATCCTTCCGGGAAGGTACTGCCGCGTTAAGGCCGCAAACCAGTAGGCCATGGTCTTAAACCTCGGTGTCATGGCAAAACTCTTCCGGAAGTACATCCTCGCCTCTGCCAGGGATCTCTTTGTAAAACAGAGGTATCCGAGCCTTTGATATGTATCACTAAAAGGAACGGCCAGATTGATTTTCTCTGCCGCCAGCCACCCGGAAAATTCACGCTCCAGTTTCTCAAGCACCTTGATGAACGAGAGCTCCATAGCTTCGTTGTCGCCTGAGAGGTTTGTTTCGTGGTCTCTTTTGAACTCCCATATATCGCTTGAATAACCTATCTTAAAACTCGTTGCCATCCTGAACCACAGTTCCATGTCTTCAACAAGCCGGAACCCCTCATCGAAAAACCCTGCAGTATCATGGCATTCCCTGCGTACCATCACCGTGCCTGTGGGTATGTAATTGCACTTAAGAAGCTTTTCAAAGGGTCTGTCCACATAAAATGCGCCTCCGAAAAACTCGGCCCCAAGCCCCTTTTTAGAAAACATGGAAAGCCTTGCCTGACCATCCTTTGAGAACCTCTGAACATCGCCGAATATAAGGCCCGCGTCCGGATGATTCTTCATAAGCTCTACCTGGCTTGAAAGTTTTTCTTCAGGCCAGAGGTCGTCGCTGTCGAGGAAGGCTATGTATTTTCCTTTCGAGGCTTTTATTCCATTATTTCTCGCCCTTGATGGGCCCGAGTTTTGCTGCAGTATATATATTAAATTTATATTATCCGCTTTATGCGTCTGGAAACTGTTGACGACCTCAGCGGTTCTATCCGTGGAGCCGTCATCTACGACAATGACCTCAATAGGCCTGTAGGTCTGGGCCGAGACGCTTTCAAGCGTCTCGGCTATATACTTCTCAGCATTGTAAACGGGGATTATCACGCTGACGAGATGGTTGTTCATTGTATGCATAAGTCACCGTTAAGTCCGCGGATTACAATAAATATTCACGCGAACCGGCCGTTTTTTATCCTTAAGTGTTCCAC
>JACRCJ010000161.1 GCA_016219075.1 Deltaproteobacteria bacterium
ATCTATTTTTGTTTCGCCCCAGATGTCCATCAAACCTCCGAAAACTTCTTAATCGGCCCGCGGCGGGCCGCTGTTGACTTTTTCTCCACCCCGGCTTGCCGGGGGGCGTCCACGGGTGATTTTTCCTCAAAAACAGCGCGGATCAGATGCTCAGCGACTTTACCCTGAACTTGTCGTTCTGTATGTCGAATGCCACCTTGGTGCCGACGAGCGAGGTAAAGAGGTTTATCATGATGCCCAGGCTCAGGGATACGGCGAAGCCCTTGATGGGGCCGCTGCCGAACTGGAAGAGCACGGCCGCAGTTATGAGCGTAGTCACATGGGAGTCCACTATGGTCCACCACGCGTGGTCGTAGCCCGCGTTTACGGCCGAGCGCGGGGTCCTTCCGCTCCTTAACTCCTCCTTGATCCTCTCGAAGATAAGGACATTGGAGTCGACCCCCATGCCGATCGTTAGGATTATGCCGGCTATGCCCGGAAGAGTCAGGGTCGTATTGAGCCATGCCATCGCCCCGAGGAGCATCACGATATTCAGGAAGACGGCGAAGTCAGCTATGAAGCCCGAGACCTTGTAGTATACGAGCATGAAGACAAGCACAAGGACGCCGCCGAGGATGGCGGCCTGCACGCCGGCCCTGATGGAGTCGGCCCCGAGGGTCGGCCCGACGGTAACGTTCTGCTCGATGTTGACGGGGGCCGGAAGCGCTCCGGCGCGGAGCACTATGGCGAGGTCCGTGGACTCTTCGTATGTAAAGGAGCCGGTTATCTGGGCCTTGCCCCCGGCTATCGCCTCTCTTATGGAGGGGGCCGAGTGGACATTGCCGTCGAGCACTATGGCGAGCCTTTTGCCGACATTCTGGCTGGTGACCCTCTCGAAGATGCGCGACCCGTTGGAATCGAATGATATCGACACATAGGGCTCGTTGTACTGGCTGTCAAACGCCACCCTCGCGTCCGAAAGGGAATCGCCCGTCAGGAGCACCTCTTTCTTTACCAGAAACGGTATCTTTTCGGTCTTCCCGGTCTCTTTTATGTGCTTGGACTCGTAGAGCACCTCGGAGTCGGGCGGAGGCCCCGCCGAAAGGGCCCTGTACGGGTCCATGGACTCGTCGACGAGCCTGAACTCGAGGACCGCGGTCTTGCCTATAAGCTGTATGGCCCTCTCCGGGTCTTTTAGGCCAGGGAGCTGCACGACAATTTCCCTGTCGCCCTGCTTCTGTATAACTGGCTCGGAGACCCCGAACTTGTCTATCCTGTTGCGTATGGTCTCAAGGGCCTGCGATAGCGCCCATTCCCTGATCCTCTTTATCTCGGTCTCGGAGATCTTGAAGAGGAGCTTGCCTTCGGCCGCGGTTGGCGAGTCGAAGACCCCGAATTCGTCGGCTACGGCCTTTGTTATCTCCTGGCGGGTCTTCTCGTCCGGGTAAGATATTGTCAACCCGTCCACCCCGGTTCTGGAGGCCGAGCCGTAGGGTATGTTCTTCTTTTTGAGCTCGTCCTCTACCGAGCTTACGAGCCTTTGCGTATGGGTCTCGACCGCCTTTTCCTGGTCCACGCTCAGGACAAGGTGCATGCCGCCCTGGAGGTCAAGCCCAAGGACTATCTTGGGGACGTTATCAGCCCAGAAAGCCGGAAGCCTATTTGAAAAGGGCGTTGAAGGCAGGAAGAGCGCCATGGCCAGGACCGCGAACCCGGCCAGCAGTACTACACGCCAGAAGATACTCCTCATAGTTATAAAAGCTCCGTTATATTTTATCCGCCCCTGAAAAAAGCGGCTTTGACCGGAACGAACCATCCCCGGGTCGCTGCCTCCCCGGGGTCTTGAAGACACACGGCCGCATAACGGGACCGGGGCCTTGAAAGAGGGTCTATCCCTGCGGCTTCCTTGCCGTGATCGAGTCCTTCGAGATCTTTACCTTCGTGTTCTCGGCGATCTCTACCGTGAGCGTGTCCTCGTTTACGGAGGTCACCCTGCCGTGGATGCCGCCCGTAGTGATGATGTTGTCGCCCTTGGCTACCTTGGAGAGCATCTCCTTGTGCTCTTTCGCCCGTTTCTGCTGGGGGCGTATGAGAAGGAAGTAGAATATGACGAAGAGTATGATTAACGGGGCCATGCTCATAAGCCCCGAAGCGCCCGGAATACCCCCGGGGGCGGCGTCCTCGGCGTACGCTAAAGCTACTGGAAAGAATAACACGATTGTACCTCCTTTTTTTAACAACCTTGATAACCCGGGGTCTTTACGCCCGGGAGTGTCCGCGGCTGGAAGACTTCACCTTAAAGCGCGGGGCCGTCCTTTTGAGACCTTAACGCGTAAAACTCTTTCTTGAACTCGGAGAACCTCTCCCCGGCTATCGCACTACGCATCCCCTTCATCAAATCGGTGTAGTAGTAAAGGTTGTGCACGGTGTTCAGACGGGAGGCGAGTATCTCGCCAGCCATGAAAAGGTGCCTCAAGTAAGCCCGTGAGTAGTTCCTGCAGGTGTAGCAACCGCAGCCGTCGTCTATGGGGCCGGGGTCCTTTTCATATCGAGCATTCTTTATAACCAATTTTCCGTGTCTTGTAAAGAGCGTTCCGTTCCTGGCGTTTCTTGTGGGCATGACGCAGTCGAACATGTCCACCCCCGCCTCGACCCCGAAGACGAGGTCTTCGGGGGTGCCGACCCCCATAAGGTACCTCGGGGCGTCCACCGGCATGTGCTCTACGGTAGAAGCGACCATCTCCTGCATCAGCCCCTTCTCCTCGCCGACGCTCAAGCCCCCGAGGGCGTAGCCGTCAAAGCCGATCTCAGCTATGGCGCGGGCGCTGACGCTACGAAGCTCTTTGTGCATCCCGCCCTGTATTATCCCGAAGAGGGCCTGGCCGGTCTCTTTTTTCGCGTCCCTGCACCTTTTCGCCCACCTGTGCGTAAGCTCCATCGAATTTTTCACATACTCGAATTCGGCCGGGTAAGGCGTGCACTCGTCGAGCGTCATGATTATGTCGGCGCCGAGCGCCTCCTG
>JACRCJ010000003.1 GCA_016219075.1 Deltaproteobacteria bacterium
GGGAAGGGTGGGGGTGAAAAAATGTTTTCACCCTCCCCGCTTCCCGTTGCATCGGAAGAGCGCAACGGGAGCCCAGCCCTCCCATCAAGGGAGGGGAGGCTTAAGGAGATACCCCGGAGCTTGCTCCGGGGTGGTTCATTCCCCTGTCGGGGTTTAATTAAGCGCGGCTTGCCGCGTAGGCTGACTAACGATATTTCCTTCGAATACCCCGCTGCTTGCGGCTGGGTAGTTTATTATGCGCGCGTACAGGTAAGGGGGGCGCGGCTAAGCTGCGCCCCCCTCTTTGTTTTTTTCTTAAGACCGGCGGTCCCGCGCTGAGAGCCCCGCCCTGTCAGTCGAATATGTTCTTCAATACGAAAAAGAGGTTCTCCTTCCTCTCCCCCAACCTCCTTAAAATATACGGCAGCCAATCGGGCCCGTACGGGACATAGACCCGGACTTTAAAACCCTCGGCGGCGAGCCTCTTCTGAAGAGTCCTCTTTATCCCGAGGAGCATCTGGAACTCGAAGCTCTCTGACGGGATATTCATCGCTTTCGTAAACTTTATCGCCTCTTCGATGAGAGTCTCGTCGTGCGTGGCTACGGCTGTGCGGACCCCCTTCATGAGAAGCTCCTTCATAAGGAAGGAAAAGTTGGCGTCCACATCTTTTTTGTCCTTGAAGGCGATCTCCGGAGGCTCCTTGTAGGCGCCTTTTACAAGCCTGACGCTCGTCCCGCTCTCGATGAGTTTTTTTACATCATCGGCGCTCCTTAAAAGACAGCTCTGTATCGCCACGCCTACATTCGGGTAGGTTTCCCTGAGGGAGCGGAGTATCCCGAGGGTGCGCTCCGTATAGGCCGACGACTCCATGTCTAACCTTACGAAGTTGCCGTACTCGCTGGCCTTCCTGATTATGGCCCCGGCGTTCCCGGAGGCGAGCTCCGTAGAGATGTCGAGCCCCAGGTGAGTAAGCTTCAGCGATACGGTGGAATCGACCCCGGAGTCTTTTATCGCGTCGAGGAGCCCGGTGTACTCGCGGACCGAAGAGGCGGCATCGGCGGCGTTCTTGACATTTTCGCCGAGGTTGTCGATGGTCGCCGAGATATGTTGGGCGTTAAGCCTTCTTGCGACATCTATCGCTTCGAGCTTATCGACCCCGGCGATGTATCTTCTGGCGAAGAAGGAGAGAAGGCTTTTCACCGCAGCCCCTTGAGGAAATCAAGAACTACCTCTTTAAGCCCCGGGCTTTCGACCTCTTCTATCCCGTAGAGGACCCTTACGGCGGGTTTGTTTATCTTTATGAGTCTTGCGAGGTCTATGGGCGTGGCTATGAGTACGGCGTCGGCGGGGACCGCGTTTATCGTCTCTTCGAGCTCTTTTATCTGCGCAACGGAGTACCCGGTTGCCGGCAATATCTCTTTAAGCTCCGGGTAAGCGGAGAAGGTCTCTTTTATCGTCCCGGATGCGTAAGGGCGGGGGTCCACCGGAGAGGCCCCGTAAGCGCGGGCCGCTATGAACCCGGCCCCGTATCTCATGCCTCCGTGCGTAAGAGTCGGGCCGTCTTCGATGACAAGGACCTTCTTGCCCTTTATCTCTCCTTCCACCGTGACGGCCGAGGCGGTCTTTATGACCCTGACCCCGGGGTTAAGAGACCTTATATTATTCCTTACAGTCTCGATTTCTTCAGCCGAGGCGGTGTTGACCTTGTTGATCACCGCTAAATCGGCGGTCATGAGGTTTACCTCCCCGTGGTAGTACTTAAGTTCGTGGCCCGGCCTTAAAGGGTCGGCCACGACTATCGAGAGGTCGGGCTTGAGGAAGGCCGTGTCGTTGTTGCCTCCGTCCCAGAGTATGACCCCGGCCTCTTTCTCGGCCCTCTTCAGTATCTCCTTGTAGTCCACCCCGGAAAATACAACGACCCCGGCGTCGATAAGAGGCTCGTACTCCTCCATCTCCTCTATCGTGCATCCCGCCTCTTTAAGGTCTTCGTGTCTCTCAAACCTCTGGGCCCGTTGCCTTTCAAGGTCCCCGTAGGGCATGGGGTGGCGGACAGCCACGGCCTTTTTCCCCTCGCTTTTCAAGACCCCGGCGATGTATCTCGTAACGGCGCTCTTGCCGCACCCGGTCCTCACTGCCGTTACCGAGATGACCGGGAGGTGCGATTTCAGCATCGTCTTTCCGGCGCCGAGCAGCACGAAGTCAGCGTTCAGGGAGGCGCAAAGGGCCGCCTTTCTCATAATGTAGTCGCTGTCGACATCGCTGTAGGAGAAGACCACGGCATCGATCTTTTCGTCCCGTATAAGGTCCGGAAGTCTCTCTTCCGGATGGATCGGTATCCCCTTCGGGTAGAGGTGGCCGGAGAGGGAGGGGGGGTAGATCCGTTTTTCGATAAAGGGTATCTGCGCGGCGGTAAATGCCACGACGAGGCAGGAGGGGTCGTCTCTGAAGACGGTATTGAAGTTGTGGAAATCACGCCCGGCCGCTCCCATTATCAAGACCCTTTTGCGCATCGTTCGGGCTCCCTTTGAGTCTTTCGACTTCCGTTATAATATCGGTCCCGGAGGTAAAAATCAAGCCGCCTGCCGTGCTTTCCGCCGGGGAAAGCTGTATTTGTTTTCCGCAGAGCCTTACTCTTGCGTACCGGCCTGAAATCTGCTAACTTCTGGTTATGGAGTACATCATGGCCTTCGGTTCCACGCACAAGGCGCTCAAGGCCGAAAGCGTTTTAAAGGAGGGGTCCGTCCCTTTCAGGCTTTTACCGGCGCCGAAGGCGCTGGCCTCTTACTGCGCCCTTGTCATCTCGGTAGGTGAAGAAGTGCTGGCGCGGGCTTCAGGGGCGCTTACCGCCGCCGGGGCCGGGCCGAAATCAATATACAGGAAGGAAGGGGAGGAGTATGTTAAAGTGTGATTTCTGCGGTCAGGAGACGGACTTCGTCTCAAGGGTGGCTCTCGACAAGGACTACGACAGGCTCACCGTAAAACATGTGAAAAGGTACGCCTGCAAGGCCTGCGCGGAAAAGAAGGAGAAAGAGAGGGTCGAGAGGCTTAAGGCAGAGAAGGAGAAGAAAGGAGCCTGATGGAGCCCAATGCCCTCGTCATAATGTTCAAGGTCCCGGAGCCCGGCACGGTAAAGACGCGCCTTGTCCCTCCGCTCTCCTACGAGGAGGCCTCGGGGCTTTATACCTGTTTCCTCGAAGACATCTTCGAGAAGGTCTCAAGGCTCAGGGATGTGCGCCTGTACGCCGCTTACACCCCTGAATGGGCGGAAGAAAAGGTCTCCGGGATAATGCCGGATACGATCGAGGCGTTCGCGCAGGAGGGGGGCGACCTTGGAGAGAGGATGTACAACGCCTTTCTTAGGCTCTTTGAGAAAGGGCACAAGAAAGTATCGCTCATCGGCTCCGACAGCCCTGATATGCCTATGGAATTCATCGAGGAGTCCTTCAGGCTCCTTGACCCGGCAAGGGTCGTGCTCGGGCCCGCCGTGGACGGCGGGTACTATCTCATCGCGATGAACGAGCTTATGGCCGCGCCCTTTATCAACATGCGCTGGAGCAACGACGCTGTCTTTAAAGAGACGGTCAGGAGGCTTGGGGAAAAGTCCGTCCGTTACGAGTTGCTCAAGCCCTGGCACGACATAGACAGGGTGGAAGACCTCCCGCTCCTCAAGGAGAATAACGGCGCACCCCGCAGCTACGAGTTCCTCAAGGCGTTGAGGATACTCCTCTGATCCGGCCCCTGAAATCTCCCTGAAAACCGCAAGGTCATTTAAATGGGTGTGCCATTCCGCAATCCCGTAGCTTTAGCGTTGGGTCAAGGAGTGGCAAATATAAATGATTTCTCCTTACCATCAAAATTCTCCGTCATTTATGGCGGAGAATTTTAATCACAAAATTCCCTGTAGCTTGCTACAGGGTTTCCTTGTAAAATCCTCCCCCTCGATGGGGGAGGGAAGGGTGGGGGTGAAAAAATGTTTTCACCCTCCCCTCAGTCCCCTCCCATCAAGGGAGGGGAGGCTTAA
>JACRCJ010000167.1 GCA_016219075.1 Deltaproteobacteria bacterium
AAAAAATGGCATACAACATAAAGCTCGACATATTCGAAGGACCTCTCGACCTCCTTCTCCACCTCATAAAGAAAAACGAGGTGGACATATACGACATACCGATAGCCGTAATCACGGAGCAGTATCTCGAGTATATCGACATAATGAAGGAGATGAACCTGGATTTCGCGGGCGAGTTCCTCGTCATGGCCGCCACCCTCGTCCACATAAAGAGCAAGATGCTCCTGCCCGTGGACACGGCGGCCCCCGAGGAAGAGGAAGAGGGCTTTGACCCGAGGGAAGAACTCGTCAGAAGGCTCCTTGAGTACCAGAGGTACAAAGAGGCGGCCAAAGACCTCGGTTCAAGGAACCTTCTCGGCAGGGATGTCTTCGCCAGAGGCGCTGGAGTCGACTTCGACGAACTCGTTGAAGGCGCCGGGCTGATGAGCGTGTCGGTATTCGACCTGATGGAGGCCTTGAAGGGGGTGCTTGCCAGGGCCCCGAAGGGACGGACTATTGAGCTCACGGTAGAGAGATTCAAGATAGCCGACAAGATCAACTTCATCATGGAACGCCTGAACGCCGGGAAGAGCGCGACCTTCACTTCGCTCTTCGACGACGACGCCACAAGGGGCGAGATAGTAGTCACATTCCTCGCGATACTCGAGCTCTGCAAGCTCGTCCTTATAAAGGTGCATCAGACCGAGGACGGGGTCATCAGGGTCTTCGTGCCCGCCCCGCTGCCCGGCGAGGAAAAGACCGGGGAAGAGTACGCGGCCCCCGCCGCCTCCGGAGAAGCTGAAAAAGAAGAGGCTCCGGAAGAGACTGACTGACCAGGCGGCCGCCTGAGAAGGCCGCGCGGCTCCCGTAATCCAAAACCGAAGAGGAAAGAGAGAGATGTCAGATAAAGACAGCTTGAAACCCCTGATAGAGTCCCTGATATTCGCCTCCGAGGGAGCGCTTTCTCTCGACAGGCTCTCAAGCGTGCTTGAGGGAGAGGAGAGGGCGGTCGTAAAAGAGGCCGTCGAGGACCTCATCGAAGAGTACAAAAGCTCCGGGCGCGGCATCCTCATAGAGGAGGTGGCCGGCGGGTATCAGTTCAGGACAAACCCCGACAGCTCCCCGTGGCTCCGCAAGTTCTTCAAGATCGGGATGCAGAAGATAAGCAAGGCGGCGATGGAGAGCCTTGCCATCATAGCCTACAAGCAGCCAGCGACAAGGGGCGAACTCGAGGCGATAAGGGGGGTGGATTCCGGCGGGGTCCTTGCCACCCTCATGGAGAAGAGATTCATAAAGATAACCGGCAGGAAGGAAGTCCCCGGCAGGCCTGTCGTCTACGGCACCACCAGGGAGTTTCTTGAGACTTTCGACCTGAAAGACCTCTCGTGCCTGCCGAGCCTTAAGGACATTCAAAAGATGGAGGAAGAACATGCCGCCGAAACCCAGGGCTACGAAGGGGCAGCCGAGAGTACAGTCCAGGACCCAGTTCAAGACGAAACCAGCGACAATTCCGTCGTCAAAGACGACATTCAAGAAAGAAGCCCAGCCGAAGGCCGCACAGAAGAAGAGGAGCTGGACGAGGGAGGCGGAGAGAACCCCCGCGTCGAGGACCCCGACCGGGAAGGGTCCCCGGACGAAGGCCGCGGAGAGACCGTTGAAGAGGGTGAGGACAACGACCCGTTCGAAGGCGGCTTCGACGAAGAGCCTCCCGGCCGGGGAGGGCGCGGAAAGACTTCAGAAGATAATAGCCACGGCGGGGATAACGTCGAGGAGGAAGGCGGAGGAGCTGATACTCCAGGGGAGGGTGACGGTAAACCGGGAGACGGTAACTGAGCTGGGGGCCAAGGCCGACCCCTCGAAAGACAGGATAACGGTTGACGGAAAACTGATATCCTCAAGCGGCCCGAAGATATATGTGATTCTGAACAAGCCGAAGGGATACATAAGCTCGGTATCGGACCCGGAGAACAGGCCCGTGGTAGTAGACCTTTTAACGAAGGTCAAGGGCAGGGTCTACCCGGTCGGGAGGCTCGATTACGACGCCGAAGGGGTGCTCCTCCTTACCAACGACGGCGAGTTCTCCAACAAGCTCATACACCCGAACTTCAAGGTGGCGAAGAAGTACCTCGTAAAGGTAAGAGATGTCCCCTCGAAAGAGGATATGGACAAGCTTGAGAAAGGCGTCTGGCTCGATGACGGAAAGACACTGCC
This sequence comes from Deltaproteobacteria bacterium, assembly GCA_016219075.1. GTDB lineage: Bacteria > Desulfobacterota > GWC2-55-46 > GWC2-55-46 > GWC2-55-46 > JACRCH01. The sequence continues at coordinate 2,191 of JACRCJ010000167.1, forward strand.
CGCGAAGGCGCACCTTGTAAGGCAGACCAAGGAGAACTCCTGGATAGAGCTTACGGTCTTCGAGGGAAGGAACAGGCTTGTGAAAAGGATGTGCCAGGCGGTCGGGCACCCCGTGGCCAAGCTCCAGAGGGTCGAGTTCGCGGGCATAAGGCTCGGGAACATGAAGCCCGGAGATTGGCGGTTTCTCACCCCCGCCGAGATAGAGCGCCTGAAGGCGCTCTGAGCGGGCCGTTCTTCAACAGCCCGCCGGGATACACCGCATGAAAAAGAGACCTTCCGCGCCCGCGCTTTTAAAAGAGTACTACCGGAGCCTCCTTACAAGCTTCGGCCCGCAGGGCTGGTGGCCGGGCCGTACCCGCTTCGAGGTCATCGTCGGGGCCATACTCACCCAGAACACCTCATGGACGAATGTAGAGAAGGCCATCCGTAACCTCAGGAAGGACCGCCTACTCACTCCCGGAAGACTCCACGCCGCGGAAGTATCAAGGCTCGCCTCCCTCATAAGGCCGGCCGGGTACTTCAACATCAAGGCCGGGCGGCTCAGGAACTTCACCTCTTTTCTCTTCAAAGACTGCGGCGGAAGCCTCGATCAACTCTTCAGGAAAGACCCCGCGACTCTGCGCAGAGAGCTCCTCGCGGTAAACGGCGTCGGCCCGGAGACGGCTGACTCCATCATGCTCTACGCCGCCGGGAAACCCGAGTTCGTCATCGACGCGTATACGAAGAGGATATTCTCGCGCCACGGGTTTACAAGCCCTGATACCGGCTACGACGAGATAAAAACACTCTTCATGGATAACCTCCCCAGGGACGCCGCCCTCTTTAACGAGTACCACGCGCTCATCGTCAAGACCGCCAAAGACTACTGCAAGACGAAAAACCCGCTCTGTGACGAGTGCCCGCTGAAGGGGTACCTGTAAGGGAAAGGGGGGGACAGGACCCCATCCTTTTACGGAAACCCTCCGCCTGTCCCGTGCAAATGCGGAAAGTTCAGCGCTATTCTCCCCTCTGAAGCGCGGTTTGCAGGGTAAGGCTCGCAGTGCCGCTTTCACGGCCTTGCGGCCGTTGGTTTAAAATTCTCCGCCATAAATGACGGAGAATTTTGATGGTAAGGAAGAATCATTTATATTTGCCACTCCTTGACCCAACGCTAAAGCGCCGGGATTGCGCAGCACCACACCCATTCAAAAAAACCAGGGTTTTCTGCTATAATCTTACCGTTAAACGAAGACGGAGAATTTTTGGATATGGCGGTCATGGTTAAAAAGCGGATTTTAAGGGTCTTCGGCCCGCTCTGCCTGGTCTTTTTAACGGGCTGCCAGCTTCTGCCGCTGGCCGCCTCCCCGATAGTCGTGAGCGGGGCCAGCGGGGGAGTCGCCTATACTTTGACGAACATAGCCTACAAGACCGTAAGTTTTCCAAGGGATAAGGTCGAGTCGTCTTTGAGGGGGGCGCTCAAAAAGATGGGTATAAAGGAGGGCGAGCGAAAGTCCTCCGACGGAGTCGTCACCATCAACGCAAAGACCAAAAAGCTCAATATAGAGATCGAGCTTGAGCGGGTCACGCCGAAGACGACGCGGATAAAGGTAGACGCCAGGGAAGGCCTCTTCTTTAAAGACAAGGCCACCGCCGCTGAGATAATAACGCAGACTGAAAAGGGCCTTGAAGACAACGGGAAGTAGTCCCTAACCGGCGGGCCTTTTGTCTTTGTGCATGTACGCCGTTACGGTGGAGACGAGCGCGGGGAAGGAGACCAGGGCGCCTATGCCGACGAGGGCGGCCATGAACCTGTAGCCTATCTGCCACGACAGGATGAACGCGGCCACGCCTATGGGGAAAGAGGCGAAGATGGCGTTTTTCGCTATTATGTACCCCTCGAAGTCCATGCCCGTCGTGTCGTAAGACGGGGCGGTCAGGGCGGCCCTGTCCACGCTCCTGTCCGAGAGGTTCCTGGTCACAAGCAAAGTGACAACGGCCGCGAGGATGAAAAGACCGCCCTCGATCCAGAGCCTGTTGGCGAAAGACCGCACCCCTAAAGCCAAACAGACCGCCGTAAAGGGCTTTAATATGTAAAAATCGAAAAACCTTACCTTGCCGTACCCCATCTATCACTTCTCCTTTTAAAAGACGGCTGAAAAAGAGCCTCCCGTACCGGCTTTTCACAAAGCCCCGGCGGAAAGACCCCGTTAGCCGCGTATTACGCCTTTTTTCTCTTTGCGGCGGTCTTGGTGAGGCGCTCGACTATCGCCTCTTCCTCTTCCCTTGTGGATATCTCCCGGTCGAGCCTTTTTTTAAGGAGAGAGCCGAGTATCTCTCCCATGACAGGGCCCTCTTGTATGCCCATCTTCAGGAGGTCTTTGCCCTTGAGCGCCGTCTCCGTGTATTTAAGCTTCGTCAGGTATCTTGAGATCGCCTTTTTGGCAGAGTCCTTCCCGGTCCTCGCCATCAGGTAGATGAGCATCTCTACCGGGAGGTCTTCAAGGAGGGCGTAAAGGGAGCTGTCCTTTTTTACGAGCCCGGCGTTTATCATGTTCAGGGCCCTTATTCCCTCCTCCCTTGCGGAGAGGACCGCCACCCTCTTTTTGCCCGAAATCTTCAGAGACTTTAAAAGGCCCGAGAGGTCCTCTTCCGGGAGCGGGTCGGTGAGGGCTAAAAAGAGCACAAGCCACTCCTCGGCCATGTCTTTCGTGTACAGTAGCCTGTGCCACGCAAGCGTTTCGCGCGTCCTCTCGAAAAAAAGCTCCCGGTCCGCGTCCCATGTTATCCCGCCGTGTATCAGGGAGAGAAGCCCGAGCTCGTTGAGCCTGTTGATCGACTTGGCGGCCGTCTCCTCTTCGAGTATGTTTTTAAGCTCGTCAAGGAGGCGCGGGCCCGAGAGGCGCCGGAAGATGTCAAGCTTAACCGAGTTTTTAATAAGGTTCAAGGTATGTTTGCCGATCTTGAAGCCGAACTTCTCGGAGAACCTCACGGCCCTGAGCATCCTTGTCGGGTCTTCAACGAAGCTCAGGTTGTGGAGCACCCGTATGGTCTTCTCCTTTATGTCCCTCTGCGCCCCGAAAAAGTCGATGAGCTCCCCGAACTTCCTCGGGTTCAGGGCCACGGCCAGGGTGTTTATTATGAAGTCGCGCCTGTAGAGGTCGAGCTTCAAAGAAGACTGCTCGACCGTGGGGAGCGCCCCGGG
>JACRCJ010000165.1 GCA_016219075.1 Deltaproteobacteria bacterium
AAAGACAGAGGCGATAAGAAAAGAAACCGCCGCCGCCCTGAAAGTCTCTGGAATCCTCATCTCAAGACCCTCCCCTCAAAAAGTTTACAGGTTGGCTGTCCTTGCCGTAAGCTCGTCGGTCAACACCTTGACGTTATCGGAGTAGTCTATGGGTAAGTCGATGATGCTCACGCCTTTGGAGCCGATGCATCCGGCGAGTATCCCGGAGAACTCCGCGGCGCTGCCGACACGGTAGCCTCTGGCGCCGAAGCTTCCGGCGTACTCGACGAAGTCCGGGTTTCCGAACTCAAGGCCGAAGCTCGGAAGACGCATCGAGTCCTGCTTCCATTTTATCATGCCGTAGCCGCCGTCATTGACTATTACTACCGTCAGGTCGAGCCTCAGGCGTATCGCGGTTTCGAGCTCCTGCGAGTTCATCATGAACCCGCCGTCACCGCTTACGCACACGACCTTTTTACCGGGGTTTATGAGCTTTGCGGCGATGGCCGCCGGCAGGCCAGCTCCCATCGACGCAAGGGCGTTGTCAAGGAGCACCGTGTTCTGCTCATACGCCGGGTAGTTCCTGGCTATCCAGATCTTGAACATCCCGTTGTCGAGCGCGAGTATCCCGTCGTCAGGCATTGTTCTTCTCAGGTCGGCGACAAAGCGCTCCGGCTTGACGGGAAAAGACGGGTCGTTCTCTTTTTCGAGCGTATGTTTTCTGAACTCGGAGATGACCTTGCGGAAGTAGCTGAAGTCCCACCCGGGGGAGACCCGGATATTGGCGGTGAGTTCCCTGACGCTCAAGGCGATGTCTCCGATGACCTCGAAGGCCGGAAAGTAGACATCGTCTATGGGGGCGGGGTAGAAGTTCATGTGTATGACCGACCTTCCGCCGTAGCCCATCCTGAAAGGCGGTTTTTCGGTCACATCGTGGCCGATAGAGATTATGAGGTCGGACCTTTCTATGGCCCTGTGGAGAAAATCGTTTTCCATGAGGGCGGCGGTGCCGAGGCAGCACTCGCACCTCTCGTCCAACACGCCCTTGCCCATCTGAGTGGTGAAAAAGGGGATGCCTGTCCTGGTGACGAGCTCATCGAGCTCGGCGCGGTCCTTTTTCCTGTTGGCCGCGGCCGCTATAAGGATGACCGGGTGCCTGGCGGCCTCTATCATCCGCGCCGCGGTCTCTACGGCCGAATGGTCGGGCCCCGCTCTCAGCGCGGTTATCTTTTCAAGCGCCCTGGCGTCGGTCCGCTCCGAGGCGATGTCTTCGGGGAACTCAAGGTGAACGGCCCCGGGCCTCTCATCCTCGGCCCTCCTGAACGAATCCCTTACGAGCGACGGTATGAGATCCGGGCTTACGATCTGGCGCGTGGCCTTGGTGATGGGCTGCATCATCTGGACCACGTTTATTATCTGGAACTGACCCTGCTTTGACTTCCTTATGGGCTTCTGCCCGGTTACGACTACAAGCGGCATGCCTCCGAGCTGGGCGTAGGCTACGCCGGTGACGAGGTTCGTGGCTCCCGGGCCGAGCGTTGAGAGCACCACCCCGGCCGTGCCCGTAAGCCTGCCGCAGGTGGCCGCCATGAAGGCCGCGGCCTGTTCGTGCCTCGTAACGATGAATTTTATCGAGGACCTCCGGATGGATTCAAGGAGGGCGAGGCTCTCCTCTCCGGGCAGCCCGAAGATATACTCTACACCTTCTCTCTCAAGACACTCTACGAAAAGATCCGAAGCCTGCTTCACTCTTCATCCTTTGTCTTTATTTTTTATCGTTCTGAAAACCCGGGGGTTTCAAGACCATGGAGGGTTCATTAAAATTCTCCGCCATAAACGACGGAGAATTTTGATGGTAAGGAAAAATCATTTATATTTGCCACTCCTTGACCCAACGCTTAAGCTACGGCATTGCAGAGCACCACACCCATTCAATCAGTATACAGATTGTACTTCGCATTCGAGAACCTTTCAAGGGGTACGGCCGGAGTTGTGAAAAAAAAATTCAGCGATATAATTAATACTGTGTACATCAGAAGAAAAAAGAATTGGCAGATACCCGAAAGCCAGGCTACCCCTGAAGATGTCTTCCTAAGCAGGAGGCGGTTCCTTAAAGACGCGGGCCTGTACGGCATAACGGCCGGTGCGGCGCTCTCCGGGGTAAATATCTTCGGCCTCTTCGAGGGGAAGAAAAAAGACGGCGTCATCGAGATACCGAAGTCCGCGACATCGTATCTCTACCCGGCCGCAAGAAACCCGAGGTTCACCCTTGACAGGCCCTTGACCGACGAGAATGTGGCTCTACGCTACAACAACTTCTACGAGTTCTCAACAGAGAAGAACGTCTGGCTGTACTCGGACAGCATCGAGGTGCGCCCGTGGCAGATAGAGGTAGGCGGGCTGGTCGAAAACCCCAGGGTCTACGACATCGACTCTCTCGTAAGAGAGATGCCTCTTGAGGAGCGGCTCTACAGGTTCCGCTGCGTCGAGGCCTGGGCCATGGCCGTTCCGTGGACGGGTTTTCCGATGGCGGAGCTTGTCAAGAAGGTCCGCCCGCTCTCCAGGGCCAAGTATGTCCGCATGGTGACATTCCTGAACAAGAGCTGGTCGAGCGAGCAGAGGCTCAAGTTCTGGCTGCCGTGGCCGTACCAGGAGGGCCTTACCATGGAAGAGGCGACAAACGAGCTTACATTCCTCGCCACCGGCATCTACGGCCACGAACTCCCCAGGCAGCACGGAGCGCCATTGAGGCTCATTGTGCCGTGGAAGTACGGCTTCAAGAGCATAAAGTCCATCGTAAAGATAGATTTCGTGGAGAAGCAGCCGAGGACATTCTGGAATACCGTGGGCCCGGACGAGTACGCCTTTGAGTCCAATGTAGACCCCGCCGTCCCTCACCCGAGGTGGTCGCAGGCCACTGAGAAGATGATAGACACAAAGGAAGTGCGCCCTACGATGCCTTACAACGGGTACGGCGAGTATGCGGCGGGGATGTATAAAAAATAACCTTAAGGCCGCTTCGTCACTGTGCGGTCAGGTACTTTCTGAACCACTCCGCCGCCAGCCTGGAAACTTCTTCAAGCGTGCCCGGCTCCTCAAAGAGGTGTGTGGCCCCCGGCACTATCACCATCTCCTTGGCGCACTTTATCTTCGCGTACGCCTTCCTGTTAAGCTCTATCACCACATCGTCCAGGCCGCCTACTATAAGGAGCGTCGGGGAGGCCACCTTGTCGAGGTAAGCGTCGGCGAGGTCGGGTCTTCCTCCTCTGGAGACTATAGCCCCGATCCGGCTCCCCTTTTCTACCGACGACTGAAGGGCGGCGGCGGCCCCTGTAGAGGCCCCGAAGTACCCGATACGCAGGTCCCGGGTCCTCTTGTCCTTAGCCAGCCAGCGCGTGGCGCCCGAGAGCCTCTCCGAAAGGAGGTCTATGTCAAAACGCCGCTCGTAGACCCTGTCCTCTTCCCTCGTCAGCAGATCCATCAGGAGTGTTGCGAGCCCGGCCCTCCTCAAGACCTCTGCCACGAAGTTGTTCCGGGGGCTCAAGCGCGAACTGCCGCTGCCGTGCGCGAAGAGCACTATCCCCACGGCGGACTCGACCCCTCCGAGCGCGCCCTCAAGCGTTACTCCGTCGGCTTCTATCCGTATGATATCTTCACCAGTTTTGACAGGAGACATATATTATAACCCCAGAGAGAGATTTAAGTCATACCTGTCCCCCCTTGCCTCCGGGTAAAAAGGACAGGTCATAAGTTAAGCGGCTATATTCAGCGTCCCTCTACTCGCATGTGCAGGCCGCAGAGACTTTACCGCAACCCTTACAGACCCCTTTCTCTATCGGACCACCGCATTTTTTGCATGGAGTACATCCGCATGTTTGACACATAAGACACCTCCTTTTTTAAAATATTTCAGCCTCCGCCGTTATGCCTTATCCATGAATAAGTATTACCCCTCAGCGGCCGGTTGTCAAACATGGGGAAAATATCTGGTTTTTCCATACCCTTGTCCGCCCTGCCGGCCCGTTGGTCGATAACTCTGCTATACTGTTTAACAGCAAAAGAGACCAGGAATAGCTTCCTCTTTTTTTAAGCGGAGGGATACGAAAAACCAGAGTGAATGGGTATGCCGCTCCTCAATCCCGTCGCTTTAGCGGCGGGGCAAGGAGTGGCAAATATAAATGATTGTTCCGTACCATCAAAATTCTACGTCATTTATGGCGGAGAATTTTAATCCAAAAAAAGCGAGGGTACTATGAAAAAATTCATTCTTGCCGTGCTGTTGACAGCGATCTTCTCCTCACCCGCCTGTTACGCCGGTACTCCGGCTGTAGAGCAAGGCAGAAAGATCTTCGTAAAGTACTGCGTGAAGTGCCACGGAGAGGACGGGAGCGGTTCTGAGTACGGCAGGTACCTCAAGACAAACCCTGTAAGGGACTTGAGGACGAACAGGCTCTTTTTATCTGACAGCGAGCTTTTCATAGTGATCAACCACGGTGCGTCATGGCGCGAGATGCCAAACTGGGAGTATGTATTGAGCGAAGAGGAGACGGAACATGTCGCCTGGTATCTGCGCACTTTGAAGTTCACCCCGGACCCGAAAGAAGGCGAGAGGATATTCAAGGATAAGTGCGCCTTATGCCACGCCCCGGACGGAGCGGCCAAAAAGATATGGAAGGCCCCGGACCTTGACAGCTCGGCTCTGGGCCCGTTTGAGATGGCGCGGCTGATACGCTACGGCATCCACGGCACGCTGATGTACCCGAGAGAAGTCCTCCATACGAACGCCGAGATAGCCAATGTAGTTGATTACATCCAGAGGATCAAAAAATAAAGACACCTTACCCTGTTGTATTTCTTTTGAGATCGCTACTCTTAATCCACCCGGTTGTGCTCAAGGAAATAGAGAGAAAAACGGCGGACGGAAGTCCCAGTCCTCCTAAGCGGCCCAAGGGGCATTTAATACCCTTTATCCCTACTTCTACTTCGTCGCCGAAAGCCTTCTGGCTATATCGGCGACATGCCTGCCCTGGAACCGGGCCATGGCAAGCTCGTCGTTGGTGGGCTGACGGCTCCCGTCTGGGGCGGCTATGGTAGAGGAGCCGTACGGGGACCCGCCGGAGACGGTCTGGACTCCCATAAGCCTCTTTTCCGTGTAGGGGAGCCCGACGACTATGAAACCGAGATGGAACAGGGGCACATGGAAGCTCAGGATGGTGGACTCCTGCCCGCCGTGCTGCGTGGCCGTGGAGGTGAATACGCTTGCGACCTTCCCGACGAGCATGTCCTTCATCCAGAGAGTGCCGGTCGAGTCTATGAAGGTCTTCATCTGGGCGCTCATGTTGCCGTATCGGGTAGGCGTGCCGAATATTACGGCATCAGCCGTGCTCAGGTCCTCAAGGGTCGCCTCCGGGATGTGAGCGAAGGCCTTTATGGCATCCGTTGCGCCCATCTTGGCTATTATGTCATCGGAAAGCGTCTCTTTTACCCGTAAAAGAGAGACCTCGGCGCCCTTGACCTCTTTCGCTCCGGCCGCTACGGATTCGGCCATCTTGAATACATGCCCGTACATACTGTGGAAGATAACGCTTACTTTCATCCCGGCACCTCCTTCGTTTTCAGGTTTGTTTTAGCATCAGCAGGGTGTTGAAAAAGTCCGTCCATGTCTTTTTCAACTACGATTTGGCCTTCGTAGCTCCGTCCAAATCTCACAAATTGCTTTTTATAATGTTGGTGCGCCTCTTGCTTCGATTACGGCTTTACTTGCCGTATGGCCACGGGTGCTTTCTATTAACGCTAAAAAAAATCTCGCAATTGCACGCCCTTTTGGTCGTGGCTGGTAAGGAAGATTTCATTTGTATAGCTCGCCTTATCACTGCGTGAGCCGGCTTTTCCCCCAGTGGCAATACAACCATGGATTGCCGGGGGACCCGCCCGTAGGGTGGGTCGAGCTGTTTTTCAACAGCCTGTCAGAGCTTGTTCAGCCCGTTAAAGGCCGCCTCTTTGTAAGCGTCCGATAGAGTCGGGTAATTGAAGACCACATCCTTGAAATAATCTATTGTCCCGCCGAAGTTGAGTACGGCCTGTCCTATGTGTATGAGCTCGGAGGCCTTCTCCCCCACGATGTGCACGCCGAGGAGCTGGCGGGTCTCCCTGTTGAACAGGAGCTTGAGCATCCCGTGGACATCCCCTATTATCTGCCCTCTGGCGACCTCCTGAAAATACGCGCACCCGACCTCGTAGGCGACCCCCTTGGCCGTGAGGCTCTCCTCGGTCTCCCCGACCATCGAGACCTCGGGTATGGTGTATATGCCGAAAGGCAGCGAGCCTACAAACTCGCAGGTAAGCCCCTCTTTCTGGAACGCGTGGCAGACGGCGCGCCTGCCCTGCTCCATCGATGTGGAAGAGAGCGACGGAAACCCTATGCAGTCCCCTATGGCGTATATGTTGGCTACAGAGGTCTGGAAGCTCTCTTTTACCGAGATGTGCCCTTTGGAGTCGGCCTTTATGCCCACGGCCTCAAGGTTGAGCCCGTCTGTGTTGCCGATCCTGCCCATCGTGTAGAGGAGTTTTTCCGAGACTATCGTCTTGCCGCTTTTAAGGTGCGTCACTACCCTGCCCTCTTTCTCTACGACTATGTTGACGACCTCTTCCGAAAGCCTCAGCGTCACGCCCGCGTGCCTCATCCAGTACATCAGGTTCGCGGCTATCTCCTCGTCCACGAACGACAGTATCCCCGGTTTTCTCTCCACAAGGTTTATCTTTACGCCGAGGGCCGCGAAAATGCACGCGTACTCGCACCCTATGACGCCCCCGCCTATCACCGTAAGGGTGCCGGGGATCTTGTCGAGCGTTAGTATCGTGTCGCTGTCGTAGATATGCGCGGCGTCGAAAGGGACATCCGGGGGGCGCGAAGGCCGGCTCCCTGTGGCTATGACGATTATATCGGCCTTGAGCTCTTCAACGGTCTGTCCCGGCCCTCTTACGAGGAGCGTATTCTTATCGACGAAAGACGCCTCCCCGTAGATTATCTCGACGTTGTTCCTGTTGAACTGGTCGATTATCGTCTCCATCTGCCTTCTTATGACCTCGGTCTTCCGGTACATAAGCTCGCTGAGGCTGGCGTCCCTGTTGACCGTGACCTGAAAGCCAAGGACCGCCCTCTGCTTGAGCCCTGAGAGGAATACGGCGGACTCCCTCAGGGTCTTGCTCGGCAGGGTCCCGGTGTGCAGACCCGCTCCTCCGACATAGGGCTGGCGCTCGATTATGGCGACCTTCTTGCCGAGTTTGGAGGCTTGTATTGCGGCCTTCTGGCCTCCGGGGCCGGAGCCTATCACAAGCACATCGTATTTTTTCATTGAACCGCCTTCACAGATGATATGCCGCTTCGAAATCCTTTCCGCGCGCGAGCTTTTTCGGGATGCCGTACCTGCTGATACCCCATCCTGAGAAAAGTCTTTTTAAAAGCCGTTCAAGCGGAAAAAATCTTCGGGGAACCTGACATCGACCTCGAGGTCGGCCATGGTGACCTCCTCTAACTTGCGGCCGCTTAAGTCATAAGCTATCACCTTCAAAGGCAGATTGCTCTTCATATCGAGCCAGAGAAGGTAGCGGTGGAGACCGTCGGTCCCGGTATTATCCGCGCCCTCGACGCTTACTACGGTCGTCATCCTTCCTCCGACCTCTTCTTCACGCAGTACAGCGGTCTTGCCGCCCTTTTGAAGCGCCACAACCCGCTTAAAAAGCGCCCCGAGGTCCGACTCATCGACCGTGTGCCCGCCGGAGCTCTTGACGAGCCAGTTCCGCGGGCTTAAACGCATCACTAAAGACTTTAAAAAACCGAACGGACGAAGCAGCACCTCTTTATTGACCGGGTCGTAGACCAGTACTGCCCCGTTGTGGGGTTCTATGAACTCCATCCTGACATAACCGGGCTTTTTAAAATAATACCTTATCTTTTCGCCCCCTGCCTCGCTCCGTGAGTCGAGGGTGACACTGTAGGTCTCGACCCTCGCGTAGCTCTCAACGGCAACCGCTACAGGGTCGCTTTGGTTCAACAAGAGGGTAGCTAAAAAAAAACCTCTAAGATCATGGGATTACCTTAGGATTACCCGTTGTGTCAGGCCGCGTAGCTTTATAAACGGACTCCGGCGCTGACTGAAAATCCCGATCCCCCTGTGATATTCGGCAGGAGACCGCCGGCGGGCCCTTAAGCATTATTGGATTATATCGTTCTCACGAAGATTTGCAACTTTACGAGGCTTTTTGAGGAGGGTTCAGTTCCCGGCGGCCCTACGCCTTGCTCCTTTCGAGGATCGGGTAGGCGACATTGGTTATGTATGAGTTTATCCTTTTAAGGTTTGTGAGCACATCGAGGTGTATGGCGCTCGTGTCTATCGATTCCCTGAGCCCGCGGTGGAGCCTGTTGATATGCGCCTGCCTCAGGTCCCTCTCCATCTCGGAGACCTTGACCTTGTGGTTGGCGAGCCTCTGCGCCAGCTCGGCGTCGCTTGAGGCGAAGGCCGCCACCCCCATCTCGAAGTGTTCGAGCACCTTCTGGTGGAGCGTCTTTATCTCCTGCATCCCTTCTTTCGAGAACGACAGGGAGCCCCGTATCTTCTTACGGGCAAGGTCCATCAGGTTCTTGTCGATGACATCCCCGATATTCTCCATGTTGTCGGAGAATAACATTATCTCCATCTCCCGCCTTGACTGGTCTTCCGACAGGCTCTCTCTGGTGAGCTTCGTCAGGTAGAGCTTCACCTCCCTGTCCAGAAGGTCCACATCGTCGTCCCTGGACTCTATCTGCTCAAGGGAGTCCATGTCGTTTTTCTCGAAGACCTCGATGGATTTCGCGAGCATCTCCTGGACGATGTCCGCGTTCCTCAGGCACTCCCTCGAGGCCTGCACAAGGGCCAGAGAAGGGGAACTCAGCACTATCGGGTCGAGATACTTGGGCGAGAACCTGGCCGGAAGAGCTCGCTCCGGCAGGAGAAAGGTCACGAGCCTCGTGAACGGGCCGGTAAACGGGAGGAACAGGACAGCTATCGCGATGTTGAAGAACGTGTGGGCGTTGGCGACCTGTCTTGCCATGTCCGGCGTGGAGAGCCCCACGAGGCCGGTGAATAGCCCCAGGAACGGCAGCACTATGACGACTCCGAGCACCTTGAAGAGCGTGTGCGCCAGGGCCACACGCTTTGCGTCCACCGAGGCGCCGAAGCTCGATACTATGGCGCTCACTGTTGTCCCGATATTGGCCCCCAGGACTATCGGCATGGCGGCATCGAGCGTCAACAGTCCCGTGTGAGCGGCCGTGATGGCAAGCCCCAGGGTGGCGGCGCTGCTCTGGAAGACGGCCGTCAGTACGGCCGAGATTATAATACCTGCGAACGGGTCGCGGCTCAAGCCCAGAAGCGCGTCTTTCAGAAGCGGGTTGTGGGTCACCGGCTCGAAGCTCTGGATCAGGAGCTTCAGGGCGAAAAAGACGAAACCGAAGCCTAAAAGGGCCTGGCCGATATCTTTACCCTTGCCCTTCCTTTTGGTGAGCATCATGAGGATGCCTATGCCGATTAAGGCTATGGCGTAGTCGTAGACCCTGAAGGCTATGATCTGCACGGTAAGGGTCGTGCCGATGTCGGCCCCGAGTATCACGCCTATCGTCTCGCCGAGGCCCAGTAGCCCCGAGCCGACAAACCCGACGAGCATGACGGTGGTGGCGCTGGAGGACTGGAAAAGGGCGGTTATAACCGCGCCGACGCCCACCCCCTTGAAGCGGTTGTTAGTGGCCGTAAGTAAAAAGCCCCTCAGGCGCGCCCCCGCGGCCTTCTGAAGCCCGTCTCCGGCAAGCCTCATGCCGTAGAGCAACAGCATTATGGCCCCGAAAAAACTAAATATTGAAAGTGTTGTCATATCAGGTAAAGATATCTTATGGTGAGCTCGCCCGGCGTGGCGCTGAAAAGGACTTAAGGCCCATGTTATCGTTTTAACGCCATTTTCGCAAGCTATTTTGCCTTTCCCCACTCACTCCATTTCGGCTGGTGGCCGAAAAAACTTTTGCCTCCCGGCCGTTACGCCCCACAGCGGGCCGGCCCGTTCAGTCGGCCCTTAAAAACCTTAAAAAAAAGGTTTTGCCTTGCTTTTTTCCCGCCGGAAAGTATAATTAGGTCAAATCCCGCGGAATTGCACCTTTTTTCCGAGGCATAATGAACCCTTCATGGTTAAAGCCCCGGGGTTTTCAGAGCGTTAAAAATCAATTATACTATCGATATGCTACCAATAGGACATCAGGAGGGACGATGACTACAATAGTTGAGGTAACCGCCAGG
>JACRCJ010000166.1 GCA_016219075.1 Deltaproteobacteria bacterium
GAGGGCTGGGCTCCCGTTGCGCTCTTCCGATGCAACGGGAAGCGGGGAGGGTGGAGTTTTTCACCCCCACCCTAACCCTCCCCCATCAAGGGGGAGGGGATTTAAAATTTACGAAGCAAGCTTCGAGGAATTTAACCCGTAGCGATTAAAGATGATCATGGCTTTCAAAAAAGAGAAAGGCCCTTGCATAAGGGCCTTTCTCTTTTTGACTTATATCCGGATAATAACCCTCCCCCTCGATGGGGGAGGGAAGGGTGGGGGTGAAAAAATGTTTTCACCCTCCCCGCTTCCCGTTGCATCGGAAGAGCGCAACGGGAGCCCAGCCCTCACCATCAAGGGAGGGGAGGCTTAAGGAGATACCCCGGAGCTTGCTCCGGGGTGGTTCATTCTTCCGCGGCGCTTGATCCGCCGAAAGCCTTGCTATCGGGCGGTTTCGGATCAATGTGCCAACGATACCTCTGAGCTTGCCGCGAGGAGGTTTCATTTAGACGAGGTCTTCATATAAAGACTCTTTCCCCGACAGATCGGTTCTTCCACACCGGCAGGTCCTCCGGGCGCCGGTTTTTGAACCGCGCACTCGCGCACTTGGCGGGCGGGCGGAGTATCTCTCTACATATTAATGAAAGGCGCGTGTGATGCGCGCCTTTTGTTTTTGCCGCCAATGAACCCTCCCCGGGCTTAAAAACCCTGGGGGTTTCGGAACGCCAAAACTAAAAAAACTTTTCTCATGAGGGAAAAACAGATGGCTAAGAAAAAGGCCGCCGCGTCAGAAGCCGTGCTGGATTTGAAGGTGCGCGGGTTCAAGGCCGCGGGAATCGCGTGCGGGATAAAAAAGACCGGAAAGAAAGACCTTGCCCTTATCCTCTCTGAGACCGATTCACAGGTCGCCGCGGTCTTCACCGGGAACAAGGTCAAGGCGGCCCCCGTGCTCCTTGACATGAAGAGGGTCAAAAGGGGGACTTCGAGGGGCGTGATAGTCAACAGCGGGAACGCCAACGCCTGCACCGGCAAGGACGGCCTCAGGGCCTCTGAGGCCATGACCTCGGCGGTCGAGTCGGCGCTCGGGATCAAAAAAGGCGATATGCTGGTAGCTTCAACCGGGGTGATAGGGGTACCGCTACCCGTAGGCAAGGTCACGGCGGGAGTTGCCGGGCTCGTCGCCGGGTTAAGCGCTGACGGCCTCCACGACGCGGCCCAGGCGATCATGACGACCGACGCTTTCCCCAAAAAGGCGGTCAAAAGGGCCCGGATAGCCGGTCGCCTCGTGACGGTAGGGGGGATCGCGAAGGGCGCGGGCATGATATGCCCGAACATGGCCACCATGCTCGCCTTCTTCGTGACCGACGCCAATATAAAGAGCGGGACATTGAGCCGGGCTCTCAAGGAGTCGGCTGACGACTCGTTCAACTCCATTATCGTCGACAACGACACCTCGACCAACGACACGGCCATTATATTCGCCAACGGGTACTCAGGCGGCGGTGAGATAAAGGCCGGGACCAAAGAGTACGCCGCGTTCACTAAGCTTCTGACGGACGTATCCACGGAGCTCGCGCACATGATAGTCAGGGACGGCGAAGGCGCCACCCGCTTTATCGAGATATGCGTCCTCGGCGCGGCCTCGGCAACCGAAGCGAAGCGGGCCGCAAGGACGATGGCCGAGAGCTTCCTCGTAAAGACTGCTTTTTTCGGAGGCGACCCGAACTGGGGCAGGCTCCTGGCGGCCCTCGGCAAATCAGGCGTAAAGATGAGGGAAGATAAGGTCGATATAACATTTAACGGGGTTCCGGTGGTAAAAAACGGCCTCGACACGGGAAACGAGACGAAAGCGGCAAAGGCCATAAAGGTAAGGGATGTGGCCGTGGCCGTGGACCTCAATGGCGGGAAACACTCCGCGAAGGTCTGGACCACGGACCTCTCGTACGAGTATGTAAAGATAAACTCGGCTTACAGGACCTGAACCAGGCAGGACGAACGGGTGGGCCGGGGGTCTCGACCAACTGCCGCGTTCAGTCAGCCCGGGGCTTCATCGGACCAGGCCGTGTTATCGCGGCGTACTATCAGGGTGTTGAAAAAGTCCTTCCATGGCTTTTTCAACTACGATTTGGCCGGAGTGAATCCGTCCAAATCTCACAAATTGCTTTTTATAATGTCGGTGCGCCTCTTGCTTCGATTATGGCTTTACTTGCCGTATGGTCACGGGTACTTTCTATTAACGCTAAAAAAGTCTCGCACTTTGGCAATCCATCCTTGGATTGCTTTAGCAGGCTGTTTTTCAACAGCCTGCCATTACAAAAACAGAGGAGGCCTTACATGGAACTGCTCACTAAAGAGGCGGACAGGTGGTTGAGACAAGGCGAGTATGACTTCAAGGTCGCCGAGTGGAACCAGCAGGGCGGGTTTTTCGCCCCGGCGTGTTTCTGGGCGCAGCAGTCCGCGGCAAAGTCACTGAGGGCCTTTCTCTACATGAACAGGGAAGACGCCAGGGAGACCCGCTCGGTAGTGGACCTCCTGGACAGGGCGATAACCTACGCGGAGGAGTTCAGGAACTTCGTCGGCGTATCAACGAGCCTGGACATATACTACAAGACCTCGCGCTTCCCGGACGCCCTCCCCGGCGGGATACCCGCCGAGGTGATAAGCGAGAAGGACTCGCGGGACGCGATAAAGCAGGCCGGCGAGATACTGGCTGTAGTCGAGAAGAAGAGGAAGTCGTATCTGCCGGACACGCTGTAGCCTCCCCGGAGCTTTTCTCCGAGGCACCTGAAAACATCCGGTATCGTTAAAAAGATGCTTTTGTATCGTTTTTACGGATCACCAGGTCCATTGCGCAGCCGAGCATAAAGGAGAGCGGGTGAGCTTGCCCTCTGTATTTATTGCGAGCGAGCTTAGGAGCGAGAGCAATAGAGGACGAGGCGCGCTGTAGCAAAAAAAGGCCTGATATATTGCTCGGGAAGCTAAAGGGTATTTACCCTAACAGCAGGCTGTTGAAAAACAGCTCGACCCACCCTACGGGCGGGTCCCCCGGCAATCCATGGTTGTATTGCCACTGGGTGCTCGCCGGCTCACGAAGTGATAAGGCGAGCTATACAAATGAAATCTTCCTTGCCAGCCACGACCAAAGGGAGTGCAATTGCGAGACTTTTTTAGCGTTAATAGAATGCGCCAGTGACCATACGGCAA
>JACRCJ010000164.1 GCA_016219075.1 Deltaproteobacteria bacterium
GATACCTTACCGGTCGCTTAAGAAACACTGGAGGGAGTGGGAGAGCAGCGGATACTGGGAGGAAAAGGCCCGCAAGGGCCGCTTGAAGGAGAAGAAGGCCGGCAAAAAAGCTGTGAAGGAAGCCCCAAAGCCGTCTGATGAGGTCTTGAAGGAAGTGCCTGAAGAGATGCAGCGGGAGGCTCCGGAGGAGACCTTGAAAGGAGTACCGCCAAATCGTTGATGAAAAAGCCATGGAAGGACTTTTTCAGCATCCTGCGGAAGGATATCCGGGAGAGTTGACCGCGGTCTTGATAAGACCGGGTCTTCAAACCCGTTAAGTCGCTTGAAGCCACTTCTTGAGTATCATTACCGCACCCCGCTTATCGAGGGGTTCGTTGTTGTTGCCGCATTTGGGGTCCTGCGTGCAGGACGGGCATGCGACTTCGCACGGACACTCCCGCATAAGCCTCACTGTTGCCCCGAACCACTCTTTGATGCACTCGAAACCCCTCCTTGTCAGACCTACTCCTCCCTCGTGGCCGTCGTATATAAAGATGGCCGCGCTCTGCATCTCGGTGTTGAACTCGTAGCTCACCCCTCCGAGGTCCACACGGTCGCAGAGGGCGAAGAGCGGGAGAGCCGCTATCGCCGAGTGCTCAACCGCATGGAGAGACCCGCCCGCGCTGTAGCCCTTCTTCTTTATCTCAGCGAGTATCACGGAGTCCACCTTCATCCAGATGCCCATCGTGGTAAATACCGACGGCGGGAGCTCAAGCGGGAATTCGCCGAGGTTGCGGTCGTTGTGTATGTGTTTTTTACGGTAGCCTATGACCCGTTCGGTTATCCTGACCGTCCCCAGGTGCACGGTCGTGCCGTTCAGGCGGGAGGTCTGGTCAACCGAGATTATCTCCGACTCTTCGTTGGAGATAGGCCTGGTGTAGTAGTAGATATCGTTGGCCGCGCGGCAGTAGACCTTCCTTTCGGCCATGTCGAGTTTCGCGACCCTGTACTGCATGCCCTTGTGGAGGTATACGGCCCCTGGATGGAGGTCGTAGAGCACGCGCGCCGAGCTCGACTCGCCGAGGAGGACCCCGTCCTCCTTGACTATCGAATAGGTCTCTCCGGCCTCCCGTATGGAGACCTCCATCTGCGGGAGCCTCTTTCTCGGGTACCAGATGTCGCCCTTTAGCCAGTGCCTCAGCTTGCCCTCTCTCTCAAGCTCTTCGAGCGCCGGTAGACTCCGTGGGATGTCGTATACCTCGTCAGTCCCCCTGAGGTTTGTCTCAGAGGCCGCGCACAGGAGGTGGGATTTGAGTATCGGCCTGTTCTCGCTGTCAAGGACGGCGGCCTCGGCGTTACGCCTGAAAAAATCAGCCGGGTGGCGCATGAAGTACTGGTCCAGCGCGTCGGTCATCCCCACCATCACTATGAGAGAGTCGCGCCCGCTCCTGCCGACCCTGCCGCTTCTCTGCCAGGTGGAGCTGATGGTGCCGGGGTATCCGACGAGGACGCAGACATCGAGCCCGCCGATATCGACTCCAAGCTCCAAAGCGCTTGTCGAGATGACCCCGGAGAGCTCGCCGCTGAAGAGTTTTTTTTCTATCTCGCGCCTCTCCTCCGGGAGAAACCCGGCCCTGTAGGAGCTGATGCTGGAGCTTAAATCCGGCGAGCCGTCCTTTACCCACGAGTGCATAAGCTCGGTGATCTTTCTCGCCTTGGTGAAGGCTATGGTCTTGAGCCCCGCCCTCACCGAAGAGACGAAGAGCTTCGTAGCTATGGTGTAGGGGCTCGTCTCGGGCATCGGGTTGATGAATATGAAGTTTTTCCTCCCCTCCGGGGCGCCGCTCTTTTCGATCACCTCGAACTTAAGCCCCGTAAGCATCCGCGTAAGCTCCCCTGGGTTGGCGATGGTTGCGGAGCAGGCTACAAACACCGGGTCGCTCCCGTAGAGCCGCGCTATGCGTCTGAGCCTTCTTAAGACATGGGCGACATGCGAGCCGAAGACCCCCCTGTAGGTGTGTACCTCGTCTATGATCACGAACTTAAGGTTCCGGAAAAACCTCTCCCACTTCGGGTGAAAGGCGTTTATCGCCATGTGGAGCATGTCAGGGTTTGTAAGGACCACCGCCGGAGGGGTCTCCCTGATCTTTTTTCTCCTGTACGCGGTAGTATCCCCGTCGTATATCTCCGAGAACGAGGGGACGAAGGATTTGCGGCCTTTTGTCTTAACCGTGCCTCTGCCGTGAAACTCCATCCCTGAGGTAAGCTCCCTGAACGCCTTTAGCTGGTCCTGCTCCAGGCCTTTCAACGGGAAGAGGTACAGGGCGCGGGTGTCCGGGTCCTCAAGGAGGGATTCGACGACAGGGATGTTGTATATGAGGCTCTTGCCGCTCGCCGTCGGGGTCATGACAACGGTATTGAGCCCGGCCCTTATCATGTCAATACCCGCGGCCTGATGGTCGTAGAGCGACTTTATGCCGAGCCTTTCGAGGGCCTCTCTCACCTCTTTTGAAAGCGGCTTTACCGGTTCGGCCACGACCGCTGCCCTCGGGGGGATCCGTTCGTGGTGGACGACCTCCTGAAGGTCTTTACGCTCCTTGATCTCCGCTATGAAGTCGTCTATGCGCATATATCTGATGATAACACCTTACGCGGGAGTTTTCCATGCGGGGGTGATAAATGAAGGGCTCATTGCCCAGGGGGGATCTCCTGGGGCCTTATGTCGTCTTTGGTGAGGTGGCGGGTGAGGGCGGCAACGGTTTTATCGGGGGAGTACCCGAGGCCCTCAGAGCTGACAAAGAGGTTCAGAAAGACTATGCCGTCCAACTCTACCAGGTCGTAGGCCGCGGTAGCCCTGCCTATGAAGACCCTCAGGGCGAGAGCCGATAGCAGAAGCAGTCCGCCCGCCCAAAGGACGCCGGCGCCTGGGTCGTACCTGTAGTTTAGGACCGCGCCGGTCTCAAAGCCCGCCGGGGTTATCGAGTGGCCGTTAAGCGTTACGGAGTCGCCGAACAGGACCTTGCCGAGATATTCGTAGCCCACGCCTGACTTCCTCTTTACGGTAGTAAAGGGTCTTAAGTCCTCTGTCCTTCCGTCGAGCCTGTAGACCCTGCCGGATTTGACGTCGCCGAATACCAGAGGGTCTAAAAGGCCGGGTACGAATATCTCGTCGCCGGAGAGGACCTCAAGGAGTATGGGGTTACGGTCCACGCTGACCTTCACGGTATCCGCCCACCCGGCGAGATAGAAGGTGTAGCCGCCGTATTTCAGGGGAGAGTTGACCTCAGCGGTCTTCTCGCGGAGCGTGTTATTCCCCCTGATGACCTTTATCCGGGCCTTCCAGTCCTTTACGAAGAGCGAGTCTTCCCGGAGCTCATACGACGGGGAGGACCAGCCGAGCCCGACGGCGAGCCTCGCGGTCCTGTCCTCCGGATAGTCCAGGTCCGGGTACTCCGAGTACTCGGTAACGAACTCATCAAGGTAGAGGTGGAAGTCCGTGGGCCCGTCTTTCGCCGTCCAGAGGCTTTTAAGCCTGCCGGTCTCCCGGGGGACTACTGTACTCGCTTTTTTGGGAGCCAGGCGCATGGTCCCGTCGTAGGCGAAGAGGTAGGTGAGAATGAACCCCAGAAAGCATACCGCCGCCCCGGCGTGGAAGAGCCATGTCAGGAGTCCGCAAGGGAGGCCCTTTTGAACTACATTCCACCTGCTCTCGCTCTCAACTGGCCTGAACCCAAGCTCCTTTACGAAGACCTCCCTGACTTTCTCGAACGCCTCTTTTAAATCCTGCGTCAGGGCTACGGAGTGCTCCGGGGTGAACTCAGCCGGATACGGCCCTTTTACGAAGAGAGACGGGTACTTCTCGTAGACGCAGACAAGGAGGTTTAAGAAGAGGGTGAAGGCGAGGATTAGAAAGACCGGGGAGGTGAAAAAATCGAGGAGGTCTAATAAGGCGACAAGAAAGACGAACCCGCCTCCCCCGTTAATGTACTCCGTGAGGCTTACACCCTGAGGAAATACCGTCCCCGCGAGATAGAATACGCACATGAGGCCGAGTATGCAGACAGCGGTCGTGGTCGAGGCGAGCCTCAAGTAAGCCCGATTGATAGCGCTATGGAGCCTTTCTGTAAGAGCGCTCCTGATATTTTCTTCGGAATAGTTCATCCTGATCTCGGTGAGGGCTCTTAAGTCCGGGTATTGGACGGAGCCGGTAAAGCGAGTCTACCGTAACGCCATCCGGGCTCCGGCTGAGCGGTTCATCCGGAAGACGGAATCAGAGTGCGTAGATACGGAGGAGAGGGATGCCGAGCAATCCGGCCAGCCAGTTTACCCCGAGAAAAGTCGTCGCCAGTATTGAGACAAAGCCGATGATGTTGAAGGCCGAAGCCGCTCTCCCGGTCAAAGCGGGGACGGACTTTGCGTGGAGGTAGATGGTAAAGACGGTCCAGGTGATCAGGGACCAGGTCTGTCCTGCATCCCAGCTCCAGTACCTCCCAAAGGTGTTATTAGCCCACACGGCCCCCGAAAATATGGCGAATGTCAGGAACGGATAGCCGAAAAGGACGAGCCTGAAGGCCGACCGGTGGAAATCCCTTATATTTTCAGCGGTCAGACCGTAACATGGCGCACAGTCTTTTTTAACGAACGGGCTTATTATAAGGTAAGTAGCCTCTATTGAGGCGCTTACCGCGAATACGGCGTAGGAGAAGAACATGTTTATCTGACGCCACTCGAACCACCGGCTCTGGAGTACCGGTGAGAGCGGCTCGATGGCCGGGGAAGCGGCGAAAAGAGCGTAAAGGCACGCTCCCGCTGAGACGGCAGAGACTAAAACGCCAGGCAGGTAGATATTCCGCCATCTCCGCGACGAGTAAAGATATGCGACCGCTGCCGACAGGGCAAACCACGACAGTGTCTCATATAAGGTCTGTGCCGGGGCCCTTCCGGCCTCAAACGCCCTTAAGGATATAAGCCCGGCCTGGGCCAAAACCCCGGCAACAAGGGCGGTCCGGGCGGCCTTGCCGAAGATGACCGCGCGCGTAACTGTATGAAATATGAAAAGAAGCAGAGCCATGGTGTAGAATAAGGAGGAGGCCCAGAAAAGCCGCAGCTCTATACCCAGAAGGTACGAGGCCATGGATAGGATCGAATCGGAGTTCAACATTATCACGAAATTTAACACACTCCTATTTAGTTTGACAAGCGGCTTCTTTAGGGTTAAGATTTAAGAGCGGAAAACGACAAAAAAGGCGTTTTTTTAAAGGTTTAAATGCCTTATTACGCCTTTTGCCCCTGTTGTTTTACTGACAAGTCTAACGGGGCCGTCGATGGCTTATTTATGAAAGGAATGTACATATAATGGAAAAATTCAGATGCCATAGCTGCGGTAAGGACCTTCCCAAGGGGAGCTTGAAGTATATTGTCGAGATAAGAAGCTTCGCCGACTTCGACGGATACCTTGAGGAATACGACGGCGACATGGAAGAGGGGATAAACGAGCTCCTCGACACCATGGAGAACATGGACCCCAAGACCATCGAAGAGGATGTCTCAAAGGAGCTTATCTACATACTCTGCAAGAGCTGCATGGACAAATTCACGAGCGACCCTTTCCAGACAGGCAAAGCCGCTTTTGTCGGCGAGGATGTAAAAGGCACCATTCATTGATCTTCCGGCGGACCGCTTTTGTGCCACTCGGGTCTTGAGCCGGAGGTCATCCCCGTACGGAAGAGCTTTTTTTAACATCAGGCTCCAAAACAGCCACGGCCGCGGACAGTCAGAGTGAAAGAGTGCGAATAGTGGGTTAACCCCGAGACCGAACGCTTTACAGACCCCGACAAAACTATGCGCTACGCCGTGATCTCCGATATCCACTCAAACCTCGAGGCTTTCGAGGCCTTCCTTAAAAGCGCCGAATCGCTCTCGATCGATAAGACCGTATGCCTGGGCGACATCGTCGGCTACAACGCGAACCCCAACGAATGTATCGGGCTTGTAAGGGAGAAGAAGATACTCTGTCTTATGGGCAACCACGACTCCAGGGTGGCCGGCCTTGAGGACGCCTCGGATTTTAACTTCCAGGCGGCTTCAGCCGTATACTGGACCCGTACCGCCATAAAGGACGAAAACCGCGAGTTTCTGAAAACGCTGCCCCGCACGCTCACCGTAAACAGGAAATTTCTGGCCGTACACGGCTGGGTGAACGACACCGACCGCTACATATTGGGCGCGAAAGACGCCCTTTCGAACTTCGCCATGATGGAGGAGACGAAGACAAACCTCTGTTTCTTCGGACACACCCATGTCCCTGTCGCCTATGTTAAAAACGGCGAGACCGTAGCCATGTGGGCCGAGGAGACCCTCCCGATAGAGAAGGGAAAGAGCTACCTCGTAAACCCCGGCTCCATCGGTCAACCCCGTGACCGCGACCCCCGCGCGTCGTTTCTCGTCTACGACGATAAAAAATCACAGATAACATTCTTCAAGACCGACTACGACATAAACGCCACCGCCGTAAAGATAATAGAGGCTGGCCTGCCGGAAAGACTCGCCGAGAGACTGAAGTTAGGGTGGTAGCGGTGAGTGGCGCACGGCCGGTTAAGAACCGGCGCACGGCTGGTTAAAAGACAATAACGGTTCTCAGA
>JACRCJ010000163.1 GCA_016219075.1 Deltaproteobacteria bacterium
GACAAGATGATCGAGAGCTACAGGCTCATACTCCGGATATTCCAGAAGTACCGGGGGAAGATCACCGGAGGGGCCAGGAAGAGGAGCTATCTCGGGAGCTGCGCCAACGAGATAATGCACGCGCGCATCCATCCGGTCACGCTCGAGGAGCTGACGAGCGAATGGGGGCACCACCAGCTCGACATATTCGGCCTCTTCCTATACAAGACCGGCGACCTGATGAAAAAAGGGCACAATGTCATAGGCACCGACCAGACCGAAACCCTTATACTGCTCCGTGACATCGTCCTTTACCTGACGACCGTCCGGTGGCACTCGGCCCCCGACTTCGGGGTCTGGGAGGAAGGCCCAGAGACGCACTCATCGAGCATCGGGGCAGTGCTCGCGGGCCTCACGATGTGGCACGACGACGGGTACTACCACCACAAGTACAAGACCCAGGTCCCCATACACCAGCACATACCCATACCCCAGGAGTTCGTCGAGATAGGCAGGAGAACGCTTGACGATCTGCTGCCGAGGGAGTCCGCCTCAAGGCCCTTCGACCTCTCCCAGTTGAGCCTCATATGGCCTTACAGCATCATAAGCGACGCGCAGGCGCAGGCGTTGCTGGAAAACATAGAGCAAAACCTCGTAAGGGAGAACGGGCTCATAAGATACCCCGGAGACCTCTACCACAACTCCGACAGGGCGGTCCCCGTGGGTAGCGAGGCCGAGTGGCCGCTTGGGTTCGCGTGGCTCAGTATCGTCTACTCCCGGCTCGCGGTAAGGGCCTTGAGGCTCGGCGCGATCTTCACCCCGCCCGCGGAGTACATCAGGAAGGCCGAGTTTTACCTCGAAAAGCTTGAGTCCGTCATGACCGACGACGGCAGGGTCCCCGAGCTCTATACGGACGGAGAGCCCAACTACAATATACCCCTGGCCTGGGCGCAGTCCTTCTACATCGTAGCCCGCCAGAACCTCAACAGGGTCTACGAGAAGATGAACAGGCTCCCCTGAGCCTGTTCATCTTTTTTTCAGTCCTCTTTTTAAGGCCCCCGGGCTCCTACCCGGCCGGGGGCGGTCCAAACAAAATCCGTAACCGAAAACAGGCGCCTTTGACCGGGGGGCTTTCCCCGCATACTTGCCGTGCCGGTAAAGTGAACGGTTAAGACCATGAACCCTATCGCCTTCAGGGCAACAATCCTCAACATCGCCGGAAACACCGCGCTATTCATCCTCAAGATAGTCGCCGGCGCGCTCTCCGGCTCCATAGCCCTCATTTCCGACGCTATCAATTCCCTTAACGACATTGCGGCGGCGGTTGCGACCTTTATCTGCGTAAAGATATCGAACAAGCAGGCCGACGAGGGGCACCCGTTCGGCCACAGCCGGGCCGAGCCAATAGCCGGGCTCATAGTAGCGGTGCTGGCGGGCATACTCGGTTTTGAGGTGATACGGGCGTCTGTGGAGAGGCTTTTAAGCGACTCTACCCCAGAGATAACGGCATTTTCCCTCGCCGTGCCCGTCATAACGATGGCCGCCAAGGGCTCCATGGCGTGGCACTTCAAGAGGGTCGGGAGGATGTTCAACAGCCCGGCCCTCAACGCCACCGCCATCGACTCGATGATGGATGTCCTTATAGCCGTGGCCGCCCTCGCGGGCATTGCCGGGGCGTACATGGGCTACGAGTACTTCGACCCGCTGGCGGGCCTCGTCATAAGCCTCTGGATAATCTATGCCGGCTACAAAATAGGCCTTGAAAACATTGCGTACCTCATCGGAGAGGCCCCGCCCCCGCTTCTCATGGAGGCGATAAAGTCCGCGGCCCTCGCCGTAAAGGATGTGAAGGCGATAAATACCGTGAGGGCGCACTTCGTCGGCAACTTCATCCATGTCGAGATACATGTCGAGGTCGATAAAGACCTCTCCACCTTCGACTCCCACGCCATAGGCAAGGAGGTCGAGCGTAGCGTCGAGGGCGTAGGTTCTATCGAGAAGACCTTCGTCCACATAGACCCGGTCTGAGAGACGGCGGAGAACGGCGGAGGAGGAGCAGAGGATGGAGATCCCATACGACCTTTTGAGCGAGGACGCATTAAGGAGTCTTGTCGAGGAGTTCGTGACGAGGGAAGGCACCGACTACGGGCACAGGGACTGGGACCTTGAAAGAAAGGTCGAGGCCGTGATGCGCCAGCTTAAATACGGGGAAGCCGCGATAGTATTCGACGAGGAGAGCTCGACCCCGAACATAGTGCTTAAAAAAGACCTTCGCGACAAAGGTTAGACAGAGGCCGTCTTGAGCGACACGCCGCACACGACAACGACCACGGGCATCCTTGAAGACCTTGACGACGGACAGCGCCGCGCCGCTACCGCCTCTTCAAAACACGTCCTCATAGTCGCCCCGCCCGGGAGCGGCAAGACTCGGGTCCTCTCGACGCGCTTCGCCCTGCTCGTAAAAGCGGGCGCGCCGCTAAAGACCCTTCTGGCCGTGACATTCACGAACAAGTCCGCCAGAGAGATGAAGGAGAGGATAATGGCGCTTACGGGGCTGCCCGCTACGGCCCTCGATGTCACCACCTTCCACGGTTTTTCGTTGAAGCTCCTTAAAAAGACCCGCCCGCCGTTTTCGCTCTACGGAAGACACGAGACATTGAGGCTATTAAAAGAGCTAGGAGTTAAAAGCCCGGATAAGGCCGCCCGGATGGTCTCGGCCGCGAAAAACGGGACCCGCATGTCTACAGGTGAAGACGCACGGGTATTAAGCGATTACTCCTCGGCCCTGAAGCGGGAGAACGCACTGGACCTTGACGACCTCGTGCCAGAGGCTGTAAAGGAGCTTGAGAGGGGGGCGGACGGGGGATACGCAAAGGTCCACATAATGGTAGACGAGTATCAGGACATAAACCCGCTTCAGGCGCGCCTTGTAAGGCTTATGGCCGGAGAGACTGCGTCGGTACTCGCCATCGGGGACCCGGACCAGGCGATATACTCTTTCAGGGGATCAAGCCTCAAAAGCTTTCTCGAATTTCAGGACGAGTACCCGGGAGCCGAGGTCATAAAACTCTCGAAGAACTACCGTTCGGGAGCGAATATCGTAACGGCTTCCGGAGAGCTTATCGCACACAACAAGGAGAGGCTCAGGAACGACCCTGTCCCGGTGAGGAGCGGCGGCGAGATACGGCATGTTGAGTCTTCCGATGAGAGGGCCGAGGCAGACTTCATAATAAAAGAGATAGAGCGGTTGATGGGAGGGCTAACGAGCCTAACAGCCAAAGAGTCGGACCTGGTATTTTCGGACTTCGCGGTCCTGGTGAGGACCAACCGTCAGGCCGACCTCATGGCCGGCTCGTTCCTCCGCTCTTCGCTCCCTTACTACAGGGGAGGTGAAGAAGGCAGGAGCGCCGGGGAGTTCATTCGCCGCCTGAAGGGGACGCCTCCGCGGCCCGGCGCGTCGCTTGAGGATTTTATAAAAGAGGAAGGGGCTTCAGCCGGCCTGACCGAAGACCTCGTCGAGACCTTCCTGAAGGCGGCCGAAGGTTTGGGCGGCAGGCCCGTTGCCGAAGTCCTTGATGGGTTTATCGAGGAGGCCTCGTTGATGGAGGACGAGGACTACCTCGATATAAAGGCCGACAGGGTGAGCCTCCTGACTCTACACATGGCCAAGGGACTTGAGTTCAAGGCCGTCTTCATAGCTGGCTTCGAGGACGGCCTCATACCTTATATTAAAAACGGAGAGATCGATATCGAGGAGGAGAGGAGGCTATTTTATGTCGGGATGACGAGGGCAAAAGAGACCCTGTACCTCCTCTCGGCCCGGAAAAGAAGCCTCCGGGGCGTTTTAAGCGGCACTACCCCGGTTCTTAAAGGAGCTCCCGCATGGGCTTGTTGAAAGCGGTCAGATAGAAAAGAAGAAGGTCAAAAAAAGGGTCGTCCAGAAAGGGCTCTTCGATTAGCCTCTCCACTTTGCGGTCTTCTTCGCAGTAAGATTGAAATATTTTTTTCACCCCTTGACAACCCTGCTCTACAGGTACGAGAATTGATATGTGACGCCCTGCATGCCGCTTGCGGGGCCGTTCGAGGCCGCGCCATGAGCGATAAGATAAAAAAGACCGACGAGGAATGGAAAAAGACGCTTACCCCGGAAGAGTACCGTGTGACGAGGAAGAAGGGGACGGAGAGGCCTTTTTCCGGCGAGTACGAATCGGTCAAGGACAAGGGGACATTCAGGTGCGTATGCTGCGGCCAGCCCCTCTTCAGCTCCGAAGACAAGTTCGACTCCGGCACCGGGTGGCCGAGCTTCACCTCCCCGATAGATGAGAAAAATGTCGCAACCGTTGAAGACGACAGCCTCTTTATAAGAAGAACAGAGGTCCTCTGCTCCAGGTGTGACGCGCACCTGGGGCATGTATTCGACGACGGCCCGAACCCCACGGGCAAGAGGTTCTGCATAAACTCCGTGGCCCTGAAGTTCGTTAAGCCCTGAAGTTCGTTCAGATCGAGGAGTAGCCCCTTTCTCCGGGCGTAATCTTCCAGCCAGAAAACAGTGCGGGGCGTTCCGTTCGCAGCACCCCTGCTTTTTTAATGTCTCACAATGGGATATAAAATCCCTCGCCTT
This sequence comes from Deltaproteobacteria bacterium, assembly GCA_016219075.1. Lineage (GTDB taxonomy): Bacteria > Desulfobacterota > GWC2-55-46 > GWC2-55-46 > GWC2-55-46 > JACRCH01. Next base: position 4,601 of record JACRCJ010000163.1, read on the forward strand.
GCAGGCGAAAACTTCCAGTGCGTCTATGGGGACATCAACTTTCCGGTTATCCACGCAGAGCCGGAAAATTGCGTCTTTTAATGTAAAAGGCAGGGATATTTGGGTTCCCCTCTTTACTAAAGAGGGGTTAGGGGAGATTATCTTAAAACAGCCAACTTATAATCCCCCTTTGTCCCCCTTTAGGAAAGGGGGAAATTCAGTCTGGCTTTCAGCCGACCAAACCTTTGAACCTACCGCCTTCCAGGCGGTAGTGATTCAGTTTTTGACGGGCTTATAACCCCGTGGCTTTTAAGGACATGGAGGTTCCATGCGCGCTCCCGCAAAGAGACTTCTCTATAATTTCGCCAGCACCCCCGAGTTGACCTCTTTTACCTTTTCTTTCCCGAAGAGCGTCTCAACGAGCTTGAAGGCGAACTCCATGGCGCTTCCGGCCCCGAGGCCCGTTATTATGTTGCCGTCCACGACGACCCGGTCATCCGTCACGACCTCTTCCTTAAGCTCGCCTCTGACGCTCGGATGACTCGTGACTGTCCTGCCTCTCGTGATCCCTATGGCAGAGAGGACCGCCGGGGCGGCGCAGATGGCGGCTATGAACCTCCCCCTGTTATGAAGCCTCTCAAGGATGTTCTTAACCCTCCGGTCCTTTTTGAGGTTCTCCGTTCCGACGGCCCCTCCTGGCAGCACCACCATGTCGAAGTCCAGCTCCTCCACATTCTCGATGACCGTATCAGGGATGACCCGTATCCCGCTCCTGCCCTCCACTGTCCCGGCAACGGTACCGGCAAGAGTCACCACGGCCCCGGCCCTCCTCAGGATATCGACGACCGTGACCGCCTCGATCTCCTCAAAGCCAGGCGCGAGCGGCACAAGCACTTTTTTCATGTAAATCCTCCTTGTCCCTGCGTCTTAAAGCGCACGGGACAGAGCTGAAAACACGGCGGACTTCGCTTCAAACGGGGCCCGCCCCGCGCCGCCTCCCGGGGTTTCCGGCGCAAACTGCGCGATAAGGGCTTATGCCGGTCGAATGCCACATAATATCAAAAGTATATGGTTTTTTCAGGCATTGTCAAAAAGAATCAGCCGCCCCGCTTGCGAATCTCCGTTTTTGGGGTATCCTTAACTATGCGTCATGTGCAAAAGAGGTGAAGTCATGTCTGAAAAGGAAGTGCGCTACACAAACCGTCTGAAAGACGAAAAAAGCCCGTATCTCAAACAACATTCTCACAATCCCGTAGACTGGTTCCCATGGTCCGAAGAGGCCCTTCAAAAGGCCAAAGGAGAGGACAGGCCCATACTCATCTCTATCGGCTACTCGAGCTGCCACTGGTGTCATGTGATGGAGAGGGAGTCTTTCGAGGACCCCGGAGTGGCGAAGATCATGAACGATAACTTCGTCAGCATAAAGGTCGACAGGGAGGAACGCCCCGACCTTGACAGCCTCTACATGAAGGCCGTTCAGGCGATGGCCGGGCACGCGGGATGGCCTCTTACTGTATTCGCCACGCCCGAAGGCACCCCCTTTTACGGCGGGTCGTACTTCCCGCCGGAAGACGGCTGGGGCCTGCCGTCGTTCAGGAAGGTGCTTGCCGCCGCAAGCGGCGCCTACAGGAAGAACAGGCAGAAGATAAGTACGGTAACGAAAGACATAGAGGCGCTGCTTGAGTACAAGGTCCCGGCTGAAGGCGTGGAGCTGGGGACCGGTCTGCTGGAGAACGCGTTCGAAGCGGCCAGTCTCTTCTTCGACACTCTCAACGGCGGGTTCGGCAGGTCCACGAAGTTCCCTCATTCGATGTTCCTCAAGTTCCTCCTCAAGTACTCGCTGAGGACCGGCAGCAAGGAGGCCCTCTCCATGGTCAGGAAGTCCCTTAAGAGCATGGCCGCCGGAGGCATCTACGACCACCTCGGAGGGGGGTTCCACAGGTACTCGGTAGACGAGAGGTGGGATGTCCCCCATTTCGAGAAGATGCTCTACGACAACGCCATGCTGATCGAGCTGTACGCGGCGGCCTATGAGGCCACCGGGGTGGACCTCTACAAGGAGGTGTGCCTTGCCACGGCGGCGTATCTCTTAAGGGAGATGCGCGACGGGGGCGGGGGGTTCTACGCGGCGCAGGACGCCGATGTGGACGGCCGGGAGGGGGAGTACTACCTCTGGGACCTGGACGAGGTCGAAAGGGTACTCGGCCATGAGAGGGCCGGGAGGTTCAGGGAATACTTCACCGTGACGGACGAGGGGAACTGCGAGGGCAGGAATGTCCTCAGGATAAACAGCGCCATCAAGGGCTTCAACTCCTTTCCGGATGACGGGATATCGGGGATGAGGGCCGAGCTTTTCAGGGCCAGGACCTCAAGGACGCCCCCTGATACCGACAGGAAGATAATAACCGCGTGGAACGGCCTCGTGATAACGGCCCTGTCGAGGGCCGCGGCCGTCTTTAAAGAACTGGCGCTTCTCGACGCCGCTAAAAAATGCGCGGCCTTCATACTGGAGTCCGTCGTGGACGGCGACGGGAGACTGCTCCGCTACCACTTAAACGGCAGGGGAGCGGTGAAGGCCAACCTCGAGGACTACGCGCTTTTCGGCGGCGGGCTCGTCTCGTTGTACGAGGCGAGCGGAGAAAAGAGGTGGATTGCCGAGGCCCGCAAGACCGCCGAAAGGATGATAGAGCTCTTTTACGACGATACGGACCGGCTCTTCTTCGATACCGGCAGCGACCAGGAGAGGCTCTTCGTCAGAGAGCTCGACCTCTACGACAACGATGTGCCGTCCGGCAACTCCGCGGCAGCCTTGCTCCTTCTTCAGCTCTCGTGTCTCGACCGTAACGGAAGATACCGGGATATGGCCGAGGGGATACTCAGAAGCGTCGAGGGGATGAGGGACGAGCCTCTTTCTTTCGGGAACTTTCTCTTTGTGCTGGAATCCTTTATAGAGGGGGAAGGGGGAAGTGACAAGCTCCGCCAGAGGGCCCAGGACTCGCAATCGCCGCAATCTCATTGAACGGTCCGCTGAGCCATTTTTTCAGAGACCATGGCCAGGCCATGGCCTGCCTCTTGTCCTCTTCCAGAGCAGACTTGATCCTATCCGGAACACCCGGTATCGCCGGGACGGCCCTGTTCCAGTCCGGTATCAGAGGGGCGCCGGGCGGGCCTACTGTTTGAGGCGGACCGTCCTTATGGGGAACGGGATCCCCTCCTTCTTGAAGCGCTTGAAGAGGCGTTTCCTTATCTCGTGCTGTGCGAGGTACTGGTCGGTGTATTCCTCGACCTGGCAGATGAGGGTGAAGTCCAGCGACGATTCCCCGAAGCCGGGGATGAGCCTTACTAAAGGAGGTGGGTCCTTCAAAAGGCCCGCTACCTCGTCAGCCGTGGCCAGGGCCTCCTCCACGAGGACCTTTTCTATGACCTCCGGGTCGGAGTCGTAGCTCACGCCGATGTTTATGGGGAGCGACATCCTCTTTTCCGGCAGGTAGTAGTTGGTGATGCTGCTCTGTATGAGCTTGTTGTTCGGGATGATTATCAGGTTGTTGTCAAGCTTCCTGACGCGCGTCGTCCTCCATCCGATGTCGGCGACATGCCCCTCTTCCCCGGTGCCGAGCCTGATGTAGTCGCCGACCCTCACGGAGTTTTCCACAAGGATGTGCATCCCGGCAAAGAGGTTGGAGAGCGTGTCCTGGAGCGCGAGCGCCACGGCCAGGCCGCCTACTCCGAGGGCCGTAAGGATCGGGGTTATGGAAATGCCCAGGCCGTTCAGGATTATGAGGAAGCCGAGGGCGAAGATGAGCGCCTTGATGACCGTCCTTGAAAGCCCCGTGACGGGCAGCGCGGCCTCGGTCTTTTTAATCTTGTTCAGAATGATGTTGGAGCTGATGTTCGCCACGGCGAGCGTGACGGAGAGTATGATGAGGATATAGAGGGCGTTCAGGCCGTAGGCGACATATTTTTCCGGAAAGCCCGAGGTGTCCAGCGCTATGTACAGCCCGACGGCCAGCGACCAGTATACGGTCGGCGACTTTATCGCTTCCAGCAGGATGTCGTCGGCGGTCGTATCGGTCTTTCTTGCCCAACGGGCGAGGTACCCGAAGGCGATCCTCCTGACGATGAGGAGCGCGATCGAAACGCCGATGAAGACGGCGGCGAAAATGGCAAGGGCCATTATCTGTTCACCGCTGATGTTTTTTAAGTCGATGGTTTTCATTTATCCTGTTCCTGGTCCTTGCTGATTTTTAGCGTTCTGAGACCCCTGCGATTTTAAGGCCCGGGAGGGTTCATTTGGCGCAGCTTTCTTCCGCGATGCGGCATACTGTATCATAAAGAGGCGCGAGTTCAAAGTTTACAAAGTTTACGATGATCGACTTAAGGCCGGAGTAGTATTCCCCCGGACAGGCGTCGAGGTCGGTGAATATGACAGGCTTCATCTATCCCCCAACATCATGTACTGGAAGTAGACGGTCAGGCCCCCCATGGCGATCATCGCGATCGAGTCCCAGCCGAACCTCAAAAACGCCTTTTTGTCGCGCCTGTAAGTAAGGGCCACAAGCGCCACCGCCGTCATCAGGATCGCCATCACGGCCGTGGACGCGTGGGCCGCGGAGATGTCGGAGAAGAGCGGGCCCTTCAAGTAGAATATGTCGTCGATGGCCAGTATGACTATGTTGAACATGTTGGAGCCGAAGAGGTTGCCTATGGCGAGGTCCGGCGCCCCCATCCTCACCGCCGAAACCGAGACCACGACCTCCGGAAGAGAAGTGGTCACGGCGACGAAGACCGTGCCCATGAAGGTCGTCCCCAGGCCCGTTGTGACCGCGAGCCTCCCGGCTATGAAAGGCAGCGCGATGGCCACGGCAACGACTATGACAGCGTTCGCGGCGTACAGGACGGCGGCCCTCTGAAGCGTGGTCTCCGGGTACTTGGGCGTTTCCAGTGCCTCGGCCACGAGCCTGTTGATGAAGCGTTTCTCGTAAAAGTATACGGCCCTCATGCCTGCCGCGTAAACGATTATTATCACGGGCGTGTAGAGCCCGATGTGGCCGACCGAAGGCACGAGGCCGCCCGTCATTATGGAGACGGCGGCTATCCCTATCAGAAGGACCCCGAAGCTCCCGGAGAGCAGGTGGGACTGCCCGACCCTGGAGAATATCGGGCTGGATTTGTCCATGGGGTCGAGGAGCGCGAGTATCATGAGGTTAAAGACGCATGAGCCCATGATGTCCCCGGCCGTCAGGTCCGGCAGCCCGGCGAAACTCACCGAGCTTATGCCAGTCATAAGCTCCGGGAGCGAGGTGATGGTCGCGAGCAGCATAAGCCCGATCCACGCCCTGCCGAGACCCGTCTTCTCGGCTATGACGTCGCCGTACTTCGAGAGGTTCGTCCCGCAGATGATTATTATCCCGGCACAGAATATGAACACAAGCCAGAGAAGCAAGCGTAGACCTCGCGGACTGCAGATCTTTTAACGGGCCGCAATACTGCGGTTTTAAGCCCCTGGGCCGCATATGTTCCCTCCCCGGGCTTAAAGCCCCAGGGTTTTCAGGGCGTTAAAACTATAAATAACTATTACATACGGACGAAGTTGTGTCAATACGGCGCGGGGCCCAAAACCCTTTTGAGTATTGACATATCCTTGAGTTGACCTTAGAATACAGGGATGCTCGCAAACTTCAGACACGGTGTCTTTGCGCTCCTCGCTTTCCTTATCTTTCCGGGCCAGGTCTTCGGGCTCGATCCGGCCTCTCAGCAGCCCGGCGCGGTCCCCTGCGTCATAGCGATAGACCCGGGCCACGGCGGAGAGGATACCGGCGCGGTAGGCCCGTCCGGCGTCGCCGAGAAGGAGGTCACCCTCGGGGTCGCCAAAAAGCTCTCAGTCAGCCTCAGGGAGAAGACCGGCTGTTCAGTAGTCCTTACAAGGGAGGACGACACCTTCGTCCCGCTTGAGGAGAGAACGGCGGTTGCGAACAGGGTCTCAGCGGACATCTTCATAAGCATCCATGTGAACGCCGCCCTTTCAAGGACCGTGGACGGCATAGAGACCTTCTTTTTAAGCTTCGACGCCACGGACGAAGACGCAAGGAGGGTTGCGGCCTTCGAGAACAGCTTCTCCTCCTCCGTCAAAACGCACCAGGAGGTCAGCGGCGACCTCAAGGAGATACTTCTGGACATGGCCAGCACCGAGAGCCACCACGAGAGCGCTGCTTTGGCCGAATACGTCCAGACGAGCCTCTTGAAGGCCGTTAAAAGGGAAGACAGGGGGGTAAAGCAGGCGCCTTTCACGGTCCTCGTCGGGGCCACCATGCCAGCCATACTCGTTGAGGTCGGCTTCATCTCAAACCCGCGCGAGGAGAGGCGGCTTTCATCCTCCGTGGGACAGACAAGGCTCTCTGACTCGATAACCGATGGAGTAATCCGCTTTAAAAAAAATAACGGACAGGGAAAGGACTACATTGGTTTCAACAGGCCAGGTAAAAAGGAGTGACGGCAGGGCCCCGGATGAGCTCCGTCCCGTGGTCATCAGGAAAAACTACCTGAGGTTCGCCGAAGGGGCTGTCCTTATAGAGATGGGGCACACGAAGGTCATCTGCACCGCAACGGTTGAAGAGAGGGTCCCGCCGTTCCTTCAGGGCACCGGAAGGGGCTGGATGACCGCC
>JACRCJ010000162.1 GCA_016219075.1 Deltaproteobacteria bacterium
ACGCTGCCCTTGCCGTCCTTCATGTTGTTGGCCCTGACGGGTATCATGATATATGTGCCGGGCTTGAGCCTGCGTTTGTCCGCACCCGACATGTTGTTTATGTAGAGTATCGGGTTCACGGAAGTCCCGTACCTTCTGGCTATCGTTGAAATGGTGTCACCGCGCTTTACCTTGTGCGAGAGGAAGGCTATCCTTTTCGCCGGGGGGATGTTGTTCATGTTCTCGGCGAAGGCCCCGGCCTTTCCGGCGGGTATCTTTATCTCGTAGTCCGGGTAGTTCGGAGGAGTGAACCAGCGCAAAAGCTCCGGGTTGAGCTCCTTTATCACATCCACGCTCGTCTCGGCCGCCTCGGCTATGACCTTGAGGTCGGTCGCCTGCGAGACTTTTATCTTGTCATAGGATATCCCAGTACCATCGCCCGTCTCCTGCTCGTCAAACCCGTAAGACGCCGGGTCCTTGGCTATGAGCATGGCCGCGAGGTACTTGGGCACATAGTCTTTCGTCTCCCTCGCGAAAGACTTTTTGCGGCTGGCGAGCACCCAGAAGTCCTCGCTCTTGTGTTTTCTTACGACCCTTCTTACCCTGCCCTCTCCGGCGTTGTAGCCTGCGGCGGCAAGGTACCATGAGCCGAACTCGCCATAAAGGTTCTTAAAGTACTTCGCGGCGGCGTAGGTGGCCTTTTCGGGGTCCATCCGCTCGTCTATCCACCAGTCGACCCTGAGGCCGTATATCTTCGCGGTGCCCTTTATGAACTGCCACATGCCCACGGCCTTCGCGTTGGACCTGGCCTTCGGGTTGAGACCGCTCTCTATGAAGGCGATGTAGGAGAGGTCTTCGGGCAGGCCGTTCTCGCGCAGTATCCCCCTCAACATGGCCATGTAGTCCTGGCTCCTGCCGAGCCACCTCTCGAAGTGCTTCCTGCCTCTTGTCTGGAAATATTTTATGTAGGACTGGACGCTCCTGTTTACGACAACCGGGACCTCCGGAAGGTCGTCGTCCGAGGCCTCCGGGTCCGTCTCTGTCACCGAGAGGTCCTCGAAGGCGTCGTCGGGAGCGGGCCGGGTCCATGCGGCCGAGTACTCGGGCCTGTCGGGAGGGCAGAACGCAAAGGGCCCTTCCTGAGGGTAGAGGCTCCCGGCCCCGGAGGCCTCCGGGGCGAGGCATGAGAGCGCTTCCATCGCGCCGAATATCTCCGGCTGCGTCTCATCCGCGGCAACATCTCCGTGGAGGGTCCTCCCTTCGTCGAGGCTGGCCGTGACGGGGTCAAGCGCTTCCGGGGAGGGGTTCGAGGCGGCCTTATCGAGGCTTAAGGAGGCTACAAGGGAGTCGGTAGAGCACCTCAAGGGCCTGGTCAGGGATTCGGCCAGGGCCGCCGTGCCGCCCGCTCCGAGGAGCGCGATGCCGAGGATGAACGACAGGAACTTTCTTTTCATTTGGACTTCCTTTTTTTCCCGTGCCCCTCAGGGCTTGGGGTGAGCTATCGCCCCTGCGAGCTCCAGCTGGTGGAACTTCTCTTTTATGTCTTCCGCTATCTTCTTGTACTCAAGCTCTATGGTCCTGCCGGCGCTGGTAAGCGCCTTCGTGTATTCGAGGAAGTACTGGTTGTTCTTTATCCACTTCTTCGTAAGGCTGTGTCCGTAGGTCTTTATGCCTACATTGAACATGTCGAAGCGCACAGCCCTTCTGGCTATCTGCGCCAGGGAGTAGAACTCCTTGGTGGCCCTCATCGTCTCGGACTGCAGCTCGTAGTAGCTCATGAGCTTCGGCTCGTATACGACATGGTGCGCGTCGTAAAGGGACCAGTCTTTCGTTATTATCCTGCCCTCGCCCTCAAGGTCCCTGTAGCACTTCGTGCCCGGCAGAGGCGTCAGGATCAGGAACTGCACCGAGTCGAGGTCGTTTTTCTTGGCGAACCTTACGGTCTCCTCTATCGTGTCCGTGGTGTCCTGGTCGGAGCCGAAGACGAACATGCCGTGGATCCTTATGCCCTTCTTGCGGAGCGTCTTTATGCAGTAGGTGATGTCCTCTACCGACTGCTTTTTGTTGTACGCCTTGAGCGTCTGCGGGTTCACCGACTCAAGGCCGATATACACCGTGTGGCAATTCGACTCCTGCATGAGGTCTAAAAGCTCCGGGTCCCGCGCTATCTCGACCCTGACCTGCGCGGTCCAGTGAGGGGTGAGCTTCTTCTCTATCATAGTGTGAAGAAGCTCTTTGGTCCTCTTCTTGTGGGCGCAGAAGTTGTCGTCGTAGAAGAATATCCAGTTGCCTCCGAACCTCCTGTTGTTCTCAAGCTCCTCTATGACCCTCTCCTTGCTCCTGAACCTGTACTTCTGCCCGAACATCCCGGTGACCGAGCAGAAGCTGCAGTCGTAAGGGCATCCCCTTGAGGTCATTATCGGGGCTATCGGGAACTTCTTCGCCCCCTCCGCTTCCAGCCCGCTTATAAGCCTGTAGTCCGGCGCGGGCAGCTTGTCGAGGTCCTTGCAGAAGGATACCGTCTTGTTGTGGCAGACCTTGCCGTCGAGCCTGTACGAGAGGCCCGGTATGGCGTCGAACCCTCTTCCCTTCTCAAGGGCCTTTACGAACTGGAGTATGTGGTCGTCGGCCTCCCCGCGCATCACGAAGTCGCAGTGCTCAAGCGCCTCGTCCGGCATGTATGTCACATGGGGGCCGCCCATGAAGACCTTTTTCCCGGCCTTCTTTAAAAGCGCCGCTATCTCGTAAGAGCGCCGCGAGGTCGAGGTGATAGTCGAGATGCCGACCGCGTCCGCGCTCAGTACATCCTTCAGGTCCAGCTCTCCCACGGACTCCACATAGCTCTTTACCTCGTATCCGTGCTGTTTCAAGATCGTAGCCAGAAGCAGTGTTCCCAACCGCGGCAGAGGCACTCTGGTAAAGACGTGAAAATCAGGGGGGTTCGGCTCGATGAAGATTATCTTCCGCATTATTTATCCTCTTTAGATGAAATGTTGCTCATCTTACCGTGCCCCTAAGAGCTATGTCAAGGGAAAAGCCTTTTTTTTTAAACCCTCCTTATGCCTCAAAAACCGGCCTTTTTAAAGGTTTTTTTGGGTCTCCGGACCCTTCAGCTTACGGGCCCATTATAGAGCCGGAAGGTCGCCAGGTATGTGAGAAAAGGCACATACCGGAGAAGATGTATCTGCCCCGCTCACAATAGTAATTTCGGTTAGACGAGGAATTCCTTGAGGTATTTTCCGGTTATGCTTTGCCTGGACTTGACCAGCTCTTCGGGCGTCCCCGCAGCTACTATGGAGCCGCCTGAGGAGCCTCCGCCGGGGCCGAGGTCAATGATGTGGTCTGCGGTTTTTATGCAGTCGAGGTTGTGTTCTATGAGAAGGACCGTGTTGCCGGAGTCCACGAGCCTGCCGAGCACGCTCAAGAGCTTCTTGGTGTCGTCCATGTGCAGCCCCGTTGTAGGCTCGTCGAGTATGTAGAGCATGTCGGCCCCGGAGTCCCCCACCAGCTCCCTGGCCACTTTAAGCCTCTGGGCCTCGCCTCCCGAGAGGGTCGTTGCGGATTGTCCGAGCTTAAGGTACCCGAGCCCGACCTCTTTGAGGACCGAGAACCTCTTCTGAAGCTCCCTTTCTCCGGGGAAGAGCGTCATGGCCTCCTCGAAGGTCATATCAAGGCAGTCGAAGATGTTTTTTCTTCTGTATCTTATGTCGAGCACCTGGGGTTTGTACCTCTTTCCGCCGCAGGCGGCGCATTTTATGTAGACATCCGGGAGGAAGTACATCTCGAGCTTTTCCACCCCTTCGCCCCTGCAGACCTCGCACCTGCCTCCTGGCACATTGAAGGAGAAGTGCCCGGGGGTAAGCCCGCCGAACCGTGCCGCCGGGAGGCTTGAGAATATCTGGCGGATGTAGTCGAACCCGCCGATATAGGTCAGTGGGTTGCTTCTCGGGGTCCTCCCGATGGGGCTCTGGTCCACGAGCTTTACCCCTGAGAGGTTGCCTGTGCCCTCGATGTACCTGTAAGGAAGGGGTTTGTCGGATTTTTCGCCGAAGTGGGCCGCCAGCGCGTTGTAGAGGGTGTCGACCACGAGGGTCGATTTCCCGGACCCGGAGACCCCGGTGACGCATGTCAGGGTCTTTAAAGGCAGCCTGAACTCGACATCCTTGAGGTTATTGCCGGTGGCGCCCCTGAGGATAAGGGACTTTCCGCTGCCCTTCCTCCTCCACCTCGGGACATGTATGACCTGCCTGCCCGTGAGGTAGTCCGAGGTAAGGGTCCTGGAGTTTTCGAGAAAGTCGTCTATGGGCCCCGAGTAGACTACACGCCCGCCTTTTTCCCCGGCCCCGGGGCCGAGCTCCACTATGTAGTCCGAGGCCCTTATGACCGAGGGGTCGTGCTCGACCGTGACGACGGTATTGCCCATCGAGGAGAGCCTCTTTAACTGCTCCGTGAGCATCTCTATGTCCACGGGGTGAAGCCCGATGGAGGGCTCGTCGAGTATGTAGAGGACCCCGCAAAGAGAGCTCGCCAGCTGTGTGGCTATCGTGACCCTCTGGGCCTCTCCACCGGAGAGCGTCTTTGTGAGCCTGTCCAGGGTGATGTAGCCGAGCCCGGTATTGTCCAGGAACTCAAGCTTCACGGAGGTCTGCTTCAAAAGCTCCTTTGAGACCTCTTTTTCGAAGAATGTAAGAGGCAGGTCCTTAAAGAAGGCGCGGGCCTCCTTTATGGAGAACCTGCTCACTTCATGGATGTTCAGGCCGTTTATCCTGACGCTCAGTGCGGCCTTCCTCAGTCGAGCCCCCCCGCAGGTATTGCAGATAACCTGTCCTTTGTACCTCGAGATGAATACCTTTATATGCAGCTTGTATTTTTTGCTCTCAAGATACGCGTAAAAGCCGTCTATGCCCTCGAACCCGGCCGTTCCCTCGAAGAGGACCTTCCGTTCCTTTTTGGTGAGCTTGAAGAAGGGCTTGTCAAGGTCCACTCCGCCCGCCGGGCCCCACTTGAGAAGCTCCTCGTACCACCAGCCGTATGCGGGCTTCGTCCACGGCTCCACGGCCCCTTCCCTTAACGAGAGGTTCTTGTCCGGGACGATCTTATCCTCGTCGTACTTGAGCACGTTGCCGAACCCCTTGCACTCGGGGCACGCCCCAACCGGGTGGTTGAAGGAGAGGGATACAGGCGTTGGACGCTCCACCTTGACCCCGCACTCCTCGCAGAGGAGTTCGCTTGAGAACCTGAGAGTCTCACCGTCGCGGACCTCCGCCCAGCCCCTGCCCGCACCCTCCCTGAACGATGTCTCGACGGCTTCCGTGAGCCGCTCGCGCTCAGTCTCTTTTATGACGAGGCGGTCGGCGAATACATTGATGGTGCCGGGGAGGAGTTCCGGGAGCGCTTCCGTAGAGAGGTCAAAGACCCGCCCGCCCGCCTTTAACCTGATGAAGCCCTTTTTAAGTAGCTCCTCCGTTATTTCGGACGCGTCCCTGCCGCTGGTCTTAAGGTCGAAGCCTACAGCCGCCCTGAGGCCCTGGTATTCGGATAAGAGCTTCTCCGCGACTCCCGCGGGCTCCCACGAGACCACGGATTGGTCGCACCGGGGGCAGTGGAGTTTTCCTATCCGCGCGAAAAGGAGCCTCAGGTAGTCGTTGATCTCGGTAGTGGTGCCGACCGTGGAGCGGCTCCCGCGCACCGGGTTTTTCTGCTCGACGGCTATCGACGGGCGGATGTTCCGGATGAGGTCGAGGTCCGGCCTGTCCATGCGCTCAAGGAATAGACGCGTGTAGGTGGAAAGAGACTCGATGAACCTCCACCTGCCCTCGGCAAAGAGGGTGTCGAAGGCTACCGAGGACTTGCCCGAGCCGCTGGGGCCCACAAGCGCGGTGATCTTGTCGTGCGGGATGCGCAGCGACAGGTTCTTGAGGTTGTTCTGCCTCAGGCCCTCCACGATAAGTTCGTTTTTGTCGTCCGCTATAGCGCTTTCGAACGGGTCCGCCCCGTAGACGGTATTTGCCTTTTTCTTAGCCATTGATAAGTTGTTTCTGCCTTTGGTACAAGTTTAACATTTGAGTATATCGTAAACGGGGGGAGATTTCCAGAGGAGAGGGTAGAGAAGCGGCGGTGAATGAAGTCCTGAACGGCTCTTTTGAAGGGTGCAGGCCGGCGCCCGGCAGGCTTGCGTCAGACGCGTTTTGCCGAGTAAACTACTATACCGCCTGAAGGCGGTAGCTTTGGCTTCGGCTGTAAACCGACTAAAGTTCATTTGTCACCCCCACCCCAACCCTCCCCCGTCAAGGGGGAGGGGGCTTTGTGGAGCCTGTGTCAAAACAGGTCTCCCCTCCCCTGGCGGGAGGGGATTAAGGGGAGGGGGGTAAAGACCTGTTTCCCGAAAGGGACAATAAGAGAGGCGCGGAGTGCCCGCTTAAATCCCGGAATAACAATTTAGGATTACAAACGGGAGTTAATATATTATAATAGCTACCCGATGGCTGAGTAACAGGGACGAAAAACATCATGTGAGATGAAAGGGAGATGAAGGATAAAATTGAAGATAGTTCTGATTGAACCGGCTCCGGACGGAGTCCATGTATTTACCGACATATGCATGCCCAGAGGCGTGCTCATACTCGGCGCAATACTTAAGAACGCCGGGCACGAAGTGGAGATATACTGCGAAGCGCTCGGTGAGTTTGACCTCAAAGATGCGGTAAAGTCCGCCGACATAGTGGGGGTATCCGTTATAACGCCCACCGCGATGAAGGGGTACAAGGTAGTAAAGGCCTGCAAGGCGCTCGGTAAAAAGGTAGTCATGGGAGGCCCCCATGTCACCGCCCTGCCTGATGAGGCGATGGAGCACGCGGACTTCGTCCTCTGC
>JACRCJ010000172.1 GCA_016219075.1 Deltaproteobacteria bacterium
GCGCCAGTGACACCGAGGTAGTTGGAGAGGATGCCGGCTATGAAGTCCCCGACAAAGCCGCCTGAGTCTTTGGTCAGTATGACGCAGCTCAGAAGCGCCGAGGAGGAGAGTATGAAGAAGGCGAAGCTTACGGGAACCGCGACGCTGAACCTGTATATGCGCCTCAGGAGAAACCCGACGGAGATTATTATAAGGACTAAAGGGAGCGCGTAGGAGATGTACCCTATGGAGCGCAGAAGCGCCCACGAGAGCAACTGACCCAGGACCCCGCCCCAGTTCTTCGCACCTGGGTAGGAAAAAAGGCTGATGGCTGAGTAGAGCGAGAGCGCGAGGAGGAGTATCCCCGCCACTTCAAGTTTTACGCCCTGAGCGTCATGGGCCGGTTCTGTCTTTTTATTGTTGGAAGCCATCGATATCGGTGTCTATTGGGGGGCCTTTTTTCTCATTGTCCCCGTTTTTTTTATGAAGCCTGACTCCTGTTATCGCGAGAAGCGCGATAAGCGTTATAGCCATGAGGATGACGGCGGCCCCTGTCGGGCCCGTAAACTCCTTAAGCGGCGCCCCGATGAAAACGCCTACCCTTCCTCCGGCCCCGCCCCCGGAGGATATGAGAGCCAGAAGCGCAGAAGAGGCGAAGAGGAGCACGGCCAGGCCCAGGGGCGCACCCGAGCTTATCAGGAGGAGCCGTCTTAAAAGGAGCTTGAAGGCGACGAATATCAGGAAGAACGGGATTATGTAAGACGAGTAGCCGAAGGAGTAGAAGAGCGCCCTTGCGACATATTCCCCGACCACCCCGCCAAGACTCGATCCGCTTACGCCCGATAGAAGGCAGACGGCCGAGTACATCCCGAGGGCGAGAAAGACTATCCCCGCGACCTCCTTCTTTACTCCCATGCCTTTGAGCCCGCCGTCGATGGAATTGGCCATTTAACCCGGTTGTCTTCTGGTTTATACAGGTCTGAGGCCAGGGGCCTTCGACCCCGCGGCCAAAGACACGGAGCGCCTCACGAAAGAAAACCGCCCGCGGCACTGAGAGTTAAAGGTTTTTGAACTGCTTGCTCAGGGTTATGCCCTGGTACTGGTACGAAGACCCGATCTTCGGGCCGTAGACCTTTTCCGGCATCTCGGCCATCCTCTCGAAGAAGAGCTTGCAGAAGGTCTGGCCGTCGGCGATCATGAACGGGACATCGTGCGCCCTCACTTCAAGGACGGCCTTCGTCCCCTTGACCTCGCCCTTGAGCCCGTACCCGAAACCCGGGTCGAAGAACCCGGCGTAGTGCGTGCGGAGCTCCCCGCTTCCAGCTTCAAAGGCGACCATCTCGGCGGCGTACTTCGGAGGGACCCTTATCTTCTCCTTTGAACTCAGGATGTAGAACTCCTCGGGCTCGAGTATCAGGGTGCCCTTGCTGTTCCTGCGTATCGGCTCCCAGAAGTCGGAGATATTATAATGGTTCTTCTTCAGCAGGTCAACGACATGGCTGTTCTTCTTGGACTTGTACCCGAGTATGCCGGTGTTTATGTCGCCGCTCAAGTCCACCGACATGAAAAGGCCCCGGGATATCTTAGTCTCTTCCGGGCTCAGGTGCTCCTCTCCGTTATACAGGAGGCGCGATTCCCTGTTCAGGGCCCTGAGTTTGGCGTCCGTGAGGGCGCACTCCCCGTTCATAAGCCTCAACTGAACGAGCGAGAGCCCTTCTTTGACATTGATGGTGAAAGACCGCGGCATGACCTCAAGGAAGAGCCTCCCGTGATAGCCCGCGCCTATGTCGTCGAAGCGGGGGTTGCGGTCCGTAAGGACCCTTGCGAATATGTCGAGGCGTCCCGTGGTGGACTTCGGGTTGGCCTTTCCGGAGACGTCCTTCGGAAGGTTCAACTCCTCCATGAGCGGGATGAGGTACACATGGCCCTTTTCGAGTATCCCTCCGCCCGAGATGTCCATCTTGTACATGACAAGTCCCGCCCCGTAGGCATCGGGCGCGTAGAGCATGTCCTCTATCGAGTCGGTTGACTCCGGCAGAAAGCTTGAGACCAGCCTGTAGGCGGTCTTGCCGAGCCTGAGATCGAGGCTTGCGGGCTGGACCTGGTCCTCGCCTACGGGGGCCGAGTTCGAGGAGATATGTTTTTTCGATATCGCCTTTTTAAGCGTCTGGCAGCTGAGAACGCCGCATTCCTTAAGCCTTGCCATCTGTCCTCTTTAAGGTTTTTATTTTCTCTTAGGGTCTAATATCCGGTAGCTTGCCGCGCAATACATTAGGCCTTTTTGCGCGCTGGCGCGCGCCTCGGGGCTATTGCTCGTCGCTTGCAAGTTCGCTCGCAATAAATACAGAGGCTTGCTCGCTCACTTTCCCTTATGCTCGCTACGCAATGCCCCTGGTGTTTTGTTAAAAACAATACAAAACATCTAATAACATAGGTTGTTTTCAGATACCCCGGAGCGAGCTGCGGGGAGGGTTCATTTTTAAAAGTCCTGAAAACCACGGGGTTTTAAGCAAAAGAATGAAAGAACGCCCGGAGCCGGAAACAATGAGATATAATACATAAAACCGGATAAAACTGAAAGGTTTTTCTTCGTTTAAGGGCGATCTTCCCGGGGGCGAAAAAAAAGCCCACGGCTTTTAAGCCGCGGGCTTTTGATATATCGGTCCGGAAAGTCTTTTAAGCGCAGAACCTTAAACCCGCCCTTGATATCCCGTAGAACTTTTTCGTCCAGACGACCTCGGCCTTCTTCTCTATATCGAGGTCCTTTATCAGGATGGATACGGTCTCGTTCTGGTCGAAGGGCAGGTAACCCATCATCTTTATGCCGAGGCCCGTCTCTGAGACATCGACCGTCTTAACGGGGATACTGACTTCGCCTTTGAGGATGTCGCATACCTTCTGCGTTATCAGCCTGTCCCGGTTCCTTCTGTCGTTTTCGGATGCTTTCAGTATGAAACCGCAATACGGGCAAGGCAGATGAGGTTCTTTTGCCGCTGTGTAAAAGGCATCTCCGCACCTTGGACAGTTCATTTGGTTCATCTGCTACCCTCTGGTTTTTTTTAAGAGTCTTCGGCCTGGGGGATGTCAGTGACACTTTTTACAGTATTACGGGGATATAATATCAATAATCGTTTCAAAGTCAACATTTTTTAATATTCTCCCATATTTTTTTTCGTCTGTCGCATTATGCTTTCAGGCTCAAGCGCCTTGACTTTTAAATACTACTCTGATAATCCTTATCAAGCACTGCGTAATTCAGCTGATATCTAACCCTGATATGGGCAAAAACAGACATTTTTTTTACGGGCCGGATGAAAAAAACGGAAGGCTTCAAAAAAAAGTATCTCCTCCTGGCCTTGATACCCGCCATAGCGGCCTTTGCCGTCTTCGGCGACAAGGGGCTACTGGATGTCTATAAGCTTAAAAAGGAGCTTAACGGGATACTCTCCTACAACAGGTCGCTCGATGCCGAGAATAGGGCCCTCGAGGAAAAGATAAGTCTTTTAAAGACCGACAGGCGGTATATCGGATACATAGCCAGAAAAGAGCTCGGCATGATAGGCAAAAACGAGGTTGTCTACAGGATAGAAGAGACGAAGTAACCCTTCCGGAGTCCTTCCAGAACAAACCTTGAAGACCACGACGAAATAAGAGGCTGTCCGGGATGAAAAACATGATAAAAGCAGCTGGGGTGCAGCTCCAGGCCGCGCCTGAGAAGGAGAAGAACCTCTCGAAGGCGGCCCTTCTGATAGACCTCGCGGTACAGGAAGGGGCCCGGATAGTGGCCCTCCCGCAGCTCTTCAACACGCGGTGGTTCGCGCACTCCATAGACAGCGCCAACTTCTCCGCCTCCGAGCGGGAGGACGGCCCTACGGTCTCTCTCATGAGGGAGACCGCGGCAAAAAGGGGGGTCGTCATCATAGCGCCCATATTCGAGGAGGACAAAGGCGGGTACTACAACACCGCTTTCGTCCTCGGAGTGAACGGGGAGATAATCGGCAAGTACAGAAAAGTCCATGTCCCTCAGATCCCGCTCTGGGAAGAACGGGCGTACTTCAAGCCGGGAAACCTCGGTTTCCCGGTCTTCGACACCCCGTTCGGCAAGATCGGGGTACAGCTATGCTGGGACATATTCTTCCCGGAGGGTTTCAGGGCCCTGGCCCTCAAGGGCGCCGAGATGGTCTTCGCGCCGACGGCCTCGGCCTTCGAGCACTCGCACAAGAAGTGGGAGAGGGCGATAGCCGCCGCGGCCCACGCCAACGGGATGTACATCTTCAGGGTCAACAGGGTCGGCAAAGAAGAAAAGCAGGAGTTCTACGGCAAGAGCTTCTGCGTGCGCCCGGACGGGGAGTTCGTGCACAGGCCGAGCGGCTCCTCCGAGGGCGTGGTGCTCGCCGACATGGACATGACCGAGGTGGCCAGGGTAAGAAACGAATGGGTCTTCCTGAAAGACAGGAGGCCCGGCGAGTATAAGGGACTACTGGAGCAGAACGAATGAGGCAGGGGATAGCGGATATAATCAGAGAGGCGCTTATTTCGGCTCACGGGGACGGGCTTATAAAGACCGCTGAGCCGCCGGCCTACTCGGTTGAGACTTCGAAAAAAGAGGAGTTCG
Source organism: Deltaproteobacteria bacterium (assembly GCA_016219075.1). Classification (GTDB taxonomy): domain Bacteria; phylum Desulfobacterota; class GWC2-55-46; order GWC2-55-46; family GWC2-55-46; genus JACRCH01. The sequence continues at coordinate 4,595 of JACRCJ010000172.1, forward strand.
GGGACTACTCGACGAACGCCGCGATGCTGCTCGCCCCGCTTGAAAAGAAGGGACCGAGGCAGATAGCCGGGGTCATAAAGGAGAGGATCGCGGCGTTCCCGCAGGTCGAAAAATGCGAGGTCGCGGGCCCCGGGTTCATAAACATCTTTCTGAAGAAGTCCTACTGGCTCTCTGTCCTTGAAGACATCGTAAGACAGGGCGCCGGGTTCGGCAGGTCTCAAACTGGAGCGGGCAGGAGGGTGCAGGTCGAGTTCGTCTCCGCCAACCCTACAGGGCCTCTGCACATAGGCCACGGCAGGGGCGCGGCCGTAGGAGACGCCCTGGCGAACATCCTGAAGGCCGCCGGGTACGATGTCGAGAAAGAGTACTATATAAATGATGTTGGCCGGCAGATGAACACGCTCGGCCGCTCGGTCTTTTTGCGCCACCAGGAGCTTTTGGGAAAGACGATAACCTTCCCCGAGGACTCCTACAAGGGGGAGTACATAAAAGAGGTCGCGGCTGACTTCATCGCGAAGAACGGGGAGAAGTACAGGGACGCCCCGGAAGACCTGGCTGTCCCGGTCTTCAGCCGCTTTGCCGGTGAGGCGCTTCTTGAGCGGATAAGGACCGACCTCAAGGACTTCGGCGTCGAGTTCGACAGGTGGTGCAGCGAAAAGGCCCTCGTCGAAAAGGGGCTTGTCGAGGCGACGATAGACGAGATAAAAAAACGTGGCTACATATACGAGGCCGAAGGGGCGCTCTGGTTCAGGACGACCGGGTTCGGCGACGACAAGGACAGGGTCCTCACGAAGGCCGACGGCTCAAGGACATACTTCGCCTCCGACATCGCGTACCACAGGGATAAGGTGGAGCGCGGGTTCTCAACCATTGTCGATGTCTGGGGCGCGGACCACCACGGGTACGAAGGCAGGGTGAGGGCCCTGGTGAAGGCCCTGGGCTACGACGATTCTGTCCTCAAGGTGATTTTCATACAGCTCGTTGCGCTCCTTCGTAACGGTGTGCCCGTGCCGATGGGCAAAAGGGAAGGGGAGTTCGTGACCTTAAGGCAGGTCATGGACGAGGTGGGGGTGGACGCGTGCAGGTTCTTCTTCCTGATGCGCAGATCCGACGCGCACCTGGACTTCGACCTGGAGCTGGCTAAGAGCCAGGCACCGGAAAACCCGGTCTACTATGTCCAGTACTGCCACGCGAGGATAAAGAGCATAATAGGGTTCGCGAAGGAAAAGGGGGCCGTTATCCCGGAAGACTTCGACTCCAAGCTCCTCTCAAGGCTCGACCAGAAAGAAGAGGTCGAGATCATCAAGCACCTGGGCTCGTTCGGCGAGGTCGTCGAGCGGAGCGCCGCGGCGATGGAGCCGCACAGGGTGACCTTCTACCTGATGGAGCTTGCGGGACTATTCCATCCTTATTACAACAAGAACCGGGTCGTCACCGAAGACCCGGAGCTCACGGCGGCGCGCCTTCTGCTTTGCGGGGCCGTTGCGACCGTTGCGGCCAACGGGCTCAGGCTTTTGGGGGTATCCGCCCCGGATAAGATGTAGGGGCGGCCCCTGAGGCGTTCTTCAGTAACGGAGGCTCCGTCAAAAGCGGCTCTTAAACCGCCGGATGGGCGGAGTTTTCAAGGCCCTAAAACGTAAAAAGAACAGGGTGAGCCATAAAACCTCATCTAATTTCGTTTTTTTGCCTTTGAGCTGTTGACAAGCAGACAGGTTGTTTGATAATATGACTTTTCTATTGCGGGGTGGAGCAGTCCGGTAGCTCGTCGGGCTCATAACCCGAAGGTCGCAGGTTCAAATCCTGTCCCCGCTACCAGATTGTGGCCGCGTTTTCTTCAAAGGAAACGCGGCCTTTTTCTTTGCCCGAGACCGGGGTTACATTGTTGCCGTAACCCCTTTTCCCATTGGACTGTGCTAAAATTGTGCTAATCCTGTCCAAAGCCTCAACCCCAGTCCAACAGCTCTCCGGCAGCGGCAGACCCGGTATTAGCGCACCACTTCTGAAAGGCCTTCTTCCTTTGTATAAACAGATCTATATTTGACAAAA
>JACRCJ010000176.1 GCA_016219075.1 Deltaproteobacteria bacterium
ATATTCTACGAGGTGAGGCCTGCCGAGAAGATAGAGGCCCTGGCAAGGCTCATAGACTCCGACGACGCGGGCGTCTTCCTTGTCTTCTGCCACACGAAGAAAGAGGTCGACGAGGTCGCCACGAACCTCAAGTTCAGAGGGTACGAGGCTGACGCGATGCACGGGGACTTCAGCCAGGCCCAGAGGGAAGCGGTGTTGAAGAAGTTCAGGTCCTCAAGGATCGATGTCCTTGTCGCAACCGATGTGGCCGCAAGGGGCCTGGACATCAGCAGCATCTCCCATGTCGTAAACTTCTCCATACCTCAGAACCCCGAGTCCTATGTGCACAGGATAGGGAGAACGGGCAGGGCCGGAAGGGAAGGCATAGCGATAACATTCGTCACTCCGAGGGAAGAGAGGCAGTTAAGACTCATAAAGGCCGTTTCCAAGGCCGATATCAAGCGCGGGAAACTCCCTTCGAGGGAGCAGGTCATGGAAGCCCGCATCGAGAGCCTCAGGGACAGGGTCCAGGAGGTCATAGACGACAAGAACTTCGACAAGTACCTGAGGATGGCCGACAGGCTCCTTGACGGCACCGAGCCGAAAGAGGCGCTCGCCGCGCTCATTAAGTTCCAGCTCGGCGGCTTTGAGGACTCGGCGCCTTCCTCCCGTTCTGAGCGCGCTGAGCGCGGCGAGGATGTCTCGCTCGACGACACCGGGGCGGCCCCGGGCATGGCCCGGCTCTTTATGACCATAGGAAGGGACCAGGACGTGAAGGCCGGCGATATCGTGAACGCCATCTCCAGGAAGGCCGACATCCCGAGGCACGCCATAAAGGGTGTGGCCATATTCGATACATTCACCTTCGTCGAGGTCCCCAGGGACTCAGCCGAAAAGGTTATAGAGTTCATGCACCAGTCGATCCTCTCCGGAAGAAAGATAGCCGTAGCCCCGGCCCGGCCGAAAGGGGATATGGGCAGGCCCGGGAGATAGGCTTTGCGGCGCTGAAAAGACGATAGAGCGCTTGCGACAGCCGAACGGGGCGCATGCGTTAAAAAGGCCGGCAGACTATTCTGCCGGCCTTTTTTTATTCTCTTTAGGGTAAATGCCCTGAGAGATAATAAAAAAGCCGTGCGGCCCGGAAGTTCAACGTACCCCCTCCTATACTCCGGCCAAGCCCGAAATATCCCTTTAATATCCTTAAAGAATACCCTTGACAGCCTTATGTATTATGGTAAAATCCTATGCTGCACTGCGCCTTTGCCCGCCTGTACCCGGCCACGCGGCCATTTTTTGCGGCTGGCAGGACCGGAGACAAACGGGTCCAAGGGATTTTTTTGTTTTTACTTTGCGGCTTTTTTGGTATAATTTTTCATTATTTCAAGGTTGTTTGCAGTCATGTTACTCACAGGCGCGTAGCTCAGGGGTAGAGCGCTACCTTGACACGGTAGAGGTCGGCGGTTCGAAACCGCCCGTGCCTACCATCTTTTTTCAACGGTTCATACCCTCCGGGGGCTTTGATCCCTGGGACGGTCTACAGCATAGGCCCGCCGCGGACGGCGGCGGGTGAAGGCATTCCCGCAGTGGATGATGCCTTTTTTGATTTCATCGGCTTACGGCGGCAGGTAGGCGGGGCAGGTAGGGCGGGGGGTGGATCTTTTTATTCCGTAAAATCTCCCGGTTGCCCGTAGCAAAAAACTGAAAAACGGTCTGATACTTAGATGATAAAGGTTATTTTCCCGGACGGGGCGGAATCGAGCTTTGAAGAAGGCGCTACCTTCTTTGATGTCCTCAAGGGACACGACAGGGAGATTTTAAAAAGGTCGGTCGCCGTCAGGGTCGACGGAGTATTGCGTGACCTGAGGAGCACCCTTAAGGGCGACTCCGCAGTAAGGGTAGACCCCGTCACCTCTGACTCAAAGGAAGGGCTTGAGATACTCCGCCATTCCGCCTCGCATGTGATGGCGCAGGCCGTAAGGTCCCTCTACGGCAATGTAAAACTCGCGATCGGCCCGGCCATAGAAGACGGCTTTTACTACGACTTCGATACCGAAAAGCCCTTCACCCCCGAAGACCTCGAAAAGATCGAGGGGCGGATGAGGGAGATAGTAAAGGCCGACTACCGTTTCGAGGGAGAGGTCCTCTCCAAAAAGGACGCGCTTGACCTTTTCGCCGGCATGGGCGAGAAGTACAAGGAAGAGATAATAAGCGAGCTTACGGACACCACGGTAAGCGTATATAAGCAGGCTGACTTCACGGACCTCTGCAGGGGCCCTCATGTGCCGTCCACCGGCTATGTAAAGGCCTTCAAGCTCACCGGCACGGCCGGGGCTTACTGGAGGGGCTCCGAGAAGAACAAGATGCTCCAGAGGGTCTACGGCACGGCCTTCCCCACGAAAGAGGCCCTCCAGGTCCACCTCGACAGGCTCGAAGAGGCCAAAAAGAGGGACCACAGGAAACTCGGCAAAGAGCTCGACCTCTTCTCCACAAGCGAGGAGATAGGCTCAGGGCTCGTCCTCTGGCACCCGAACGGCTCTACCGTAAGGATGCTCATAGAGGAGTTCTGGAAGAAAGAACATGTAAAGGGCGACTACTCCATAATCTACACCCCGCATATAGCCCAGGTCGGGCTCTGGAAGACGAGCGGCCACTGGGATTTTTACAGGGAGAACCTCTTTTCTCCGATGGATGTTGAAGGGCAGGAGTACATAGTAAAGCCCATGAACTGCCCGTTCCACATCCAGATTTACAAGAGCCATCTGCGTAGCTACAGGGACCTTCCGGTCCGTTACGCCGAGCTCGGCACGGTCTACAGGTACGAGCGCTCCGGGGTGTTGCACGGGCTATTGAGGGTCAGGGGCTTCACCCAGGACGACGCCCACATCTTCATGACCCCCTCGCAGCTTGAGGGCGAGATAAAAGGGGTGCTCAAGTTTACCCTTTACATATTGAAATCTTTCGGATTTAATGAGTTTGACATATACTTGAGCACAAGGCCCGAAAAATATGTCGGAGACCTTGAGAACTGGGAGAAGGCCGAGGCCGCTTTAAAGGGCGCCCTTGAGTCCTCGGGGCTTGGCTACACCATAGACCCGGGCGAAGGGGTCTTTTACGGCCCCAAGATAGACATAAAGATAAAGGATGTCATCGGGCGGTCATGGCAGTGCTCCACCATACAGGTCGACTTCAACCTCCCGGAGAGGTTTGACGTGACATACAGGGACGAAAACGGAGCCGAGAGCCGCCCCATCATGATTCACAGGGCGCTTATGGGCTCCCTTGAGCGTTTCTTCGGCTGTCTTGTGGAGCACTACGCCGGGGCTTTCCCGACATGGTTCGCACCCGTGCAGGCCGTTATCCTTACTGTGACGGACAGGAACAACGAGTACGCCGGGTCCGTCTACAGGAGACTTCGGGAAGAGGGCTTCAGGGTAGAGCTCGACAAGAGGAACGAAAAGCTCGGGTTCAAGATCAGGGAAGCCCAGATGAGGAAGATCCCTTACCAGCTCGTCATAGGCGACAGCGAAGAAAAAGAGGGAAAGCTCGCCCCCCGCAAAAGGGGAGGAGAGACGCTTGATCCGATGCCGGTGGACGAGTTCGTGGAGCTTCTCAGGGGCGAGGACAAGCCGGCGTCTTAAAGTAAACGGTACTTTCCCGAGCGGCTTTTTTTAATACGGGTCGCCGGAGTAATATTAATCACAAAATTCCCTGTAGCTTGCTACAGGGTTTCCTTGTAAAATCCTCCCCCTCGATGGGGGAGGGAAGGGTGGGGGTGAAAAAATGTTTTCACCCTCCCCGCTTCCCGTTGCATCGGAAGAGCGCAACGGGAGCCCA
>JACRCJ010000168.1 GCA_016219075.1 Deltaproteobacteria bacterium
AGCGAATGCGCCGAGACCCCTATGAGTTTTCCGCCCCCGAGCATCTTGCGCGCGTCTGAGGCCGGGACCGACGATTGGCCGAGGTGCGCCCCGTCGGCGCCCGAAAGGAGCGCCACATCCATCCTGTCGTTTATCAGTAGCCTCGCCCCGAAGTTATCCGTGACGGAGCGGAGCCTTAGAGCGAGCTTGAGGAGGTCTTTGCCGCCGAGGTCTTTTTCACGGAGCTGGACGAGCCTGACACCGCCCTTGAGCGCCTCAATGACCTTGTCTACGAGATCCGCTCCTCCATAGACAGAACTGCCGTCGGTTATGAGGTAGAGCCTGTCAACGGCGGCAAGGCCCATCGTTCACCTCTTTTTGCCGTCTTTGACGGCAGGCGCTTCCCACAGCCTCTTTGAAAAGATCAGAACGCCGACGGCCACGGCTATCGAGAGGCTTACCAACTGCGCGACCCTGAGCGGGCCGAGCATTAAACTGTCGGCCCTGAAGTACTCGACGACGAACCGCCCCATGGAGTAAAGGACTATGTACACGGCGAATATATACCCGTCCCCGTGCTCCTTTTTTCTGAGTTTGAGCCAGAGGAGACAGAATATCGAAAAATTTATTGCAAGCTCGTAGAGCATCGTCGGGTGAAGAGGCGTATTCGGGAACTCGGTCCCGGCGATGCTGTCGGCCGGGAAGACTATGCCCCACGGCATCGTGGTGGGACGCCCGTGGGCGTCTCCGTTCATGAAGTTGCCGAACCTGCCGAAGGTCTGCCCCAGTATTATGGCCGGGGCCACGGCGTCGGCCATCCTCCAGAAGAGAACGCTCCGTTTTTTAAGGTACGCCCACGCTACAAGGCTGCCGCCCAGGAGCCCCCCGTGTATGGCGAGCCCGCCGTGCCAGACCGCGGGTATTTCAGAGGGGTTCGAGAGGTAGTAGCCGAGGTTGAAGACCACATAGTACAGGCGCGCCCCGACGACCCCGCCAACGACCGTCCAGATGATGAAGTTCATCACATCGTCTTCGGTCATGCCTATCCCTTTTCTCTTTACCTCCTTTTTTATGAGGTAGCTCGCGAAAAGGATGCCTATGACATACATGAGCCCGTAGTAACGGATCTCGATGGGGCCGTATTTAAAGAGTATGGGGTGCAAGTTCTCTCCTTTTTTTTAAACTCCGAAGACCTTGCTGGTCTGGTTATTCGATCAGCCCCGAGAGCGGGCTTGACGCCGTGGCGTACAACTTTTTCGGTATCCTTCCGGAGAGGTACGCGAGCCGTCCGGCCTCGACCGCGAGGTTCATGGCCCGTGCCATGGATACAGGGTCTTTGGCCCCGGCTATCCCGGTGTTCATGAGTATGCCGTGGCACCCGAGCTCCATCGCCACCGCCGCGTCAGAGGCCGTGCCGACCCCGGCGTCGACAATGACCGGGACCTTTATCGTCTCAAGGATTATCCTGATGTTGTACGGGTTCCTGATCCCGAGCCCTGAGCCTATGGGGGCCGCCAGCGGCATCACCGCGGCGCACCCGATGTCTTCGAGCTTTCTGGCCATTACGGGGTCGTCGTTGGTGTACGGCAGCACCGTAAAGCCATCTTTCACGAGGACCCTGGCCGCCTCAAGAAGGGCCTCGTTGTCCGGGAAGAGCGTCCTTTCGTCCCCGAGGACCTCAAGCTTTACAAAGTCGGTATCGAGCGCCTCCCTGGCAAGCCGCGCCGTCCTTATCGCGTCCCCGGCGGTGTAGCACCCGGCCGTGTTCGGCAGCAGAGTATACTTCGGGTCTATGTGGTTCAACATCGACTCGCCCGTTTTGTCGAGGTTGACCCTCCTTACGGCCACCGTGACCACATCGGCCCCTGAAGCCTCCAGAGCCGCCTTCATCACTTCGTTCGTCGGGTACTTGCCGGTGCCCACCATGAGTCGCGAGCTGAACTCGTACTTTCCGACCCTGAATTTGTCCGCCATGAAAAACTCTCCTTTTTTATTATCTCTTCGGGTAAATACCCCGCGGCTTGCTGCGCTTTATAAAAGGCCTTTTTGCGCGCTGCCGCGCGCCTCGGGGCTATTGCTCGTCGCTTCCAAGCTCGCGCGCAATAAATACAGAGGCTTGCTCTCTCGCTCTCCTTTATGCTCGGCTGCGCAATGCCCCTGGTGTTTTGTTAAAAACAATGCAAAACCTTTTAAAACCTACCCGCCCGGACACGGGAGAGATTCTCTTGGGGGAACTTTCTGTAGAAAGGTTCCCCCAAGACCCCCTTCAAAGACTTTAAGTTCCCGTAGAATACCCCCCCCAGTAACACCGGGGGTATTCTACGGGAAGAACCTAAAATTTTTGGAGAGAGTTTGAGAGAAACTTTTTACAAAAAGGTTCTCTCAAGAAGTCTTTCCCCGCGGTCTGGGTGGATAAGTTTTCAGCCTCCGCCGACCATGCGGACTATTTCTATTGAGTCGCCTTCTTTGAGCGTGGTGGCAGATAGGTTTCTCTTGGGGACTATCTCCCTGTTGACCTCGACGGCGACTCCGGTGAGTTTTATGCCGAGGGAGGAGAGGAGGTCTCCCGCGGTCGTCCCGCTCTCTACCTCTTTTTCCTCGCCGTTTATGCGCACCTTCATAAAAGACTCCTGGAGACGGGACCGCCGGATTTAAAATTCTCCTCCATAAATGACGGAGAATTTTGATGGTAAGGAAAAATCATTTATATTTGCCACTCCTTAATCCAAAGCTAAAGCGACGGGATTGCGGAGTGGCACACCCATTCAAAAGACTAAAAATACAGGTCCCTCTCGCCCGCGTCGAGGGCCTTGAGTTTTTCTGCGAGGGCCTTTTTTATCGCGGGGTCCTTTATCTCGCCGATGGCTTTTGAGAGCGCCTTCTCCATCGACTCTTTCGTACCGTTCACCGGGCAGTCGGCGAGGTATTCCTTCAAGGTCAGTATGGCATTTGCCTGGCAGAACTTTTCCATTTCTCCGGCCTTTGTCTTTTCCGTGAACTCGCGGCCTGTCCTTCCGACGCGGTAGCAGGTCGTGCACAGGCTCGGCAGGCCCCCCTCGTCCACTATCGACTTCATCACCTCGACGAGCGTGCGGTGGTCGTTGGTGGAGAACTGCTCAAGGGTATCCGTGCCGTCCTTCGAGTATCCACCGGGGCTGGTTCTTGAAGCGGCGGAAAGCTGCGTGGCCCCGGAGCGTATAAGAGAGTTCCTCAGTCCCGCCGACTCGCGCGTGGAGACCACGACCCCGGCAGTGGGCACGGTGAGGCGGTATACGGCCACTATCTTTTTAAAGTCCTCGTCCGAGACCGGGTACGGGACATCGTTCATTGCGAAGTGGGCGGCGGGCCGGAGCCTCGGTATAGAGACGGTGTGCGCCTGTGCGCCGAACTTCTCGTAGAGGTGAAACGAGTGCGCGAGCGTGGCAAGGGAGTCGAACCTGAAGTCGTAGAGGCCGAGAAGCGACCCGATCCCCACATCGCCGAAGCCCGCTTCCATCGCCCTGTCCATGACCTCGATCCTGAAGTCGTAGTCCTTCTTCTTTCCCGACGGGTGGACGCGGCCGTAGGTCGGGCGGTGGTAGGTCTCCTGAAATACCTGGAACACGCCCACCCCGGCCGCCTTCAACTTCTTTAAAGACGGCACATCCATCGGCGGGGCGTTCACATGGACTATCCTCATGCCGGTATTACGGTAGACGGCCTGTACGCAGTCGATAATGTAGCCGAGGTCCCACCTCGGGTCCTCGCCCGTGACGAGGAGCACCCTCTTGAAGCCCATCGCTACGAGCGTCCGAGCCTCTGCCACGACCTCTTCCGGGGTGAGGGCCTTTCTCGACACAGTCCTGTTGGAGCTACGAAACCCGCAGTACAGGCACCCGTTGGTGCAGTAGTTCGACAGGTAGAGCGGCGCGAAGAGCACCACCCTTTTTCCGAATAGCTTCTCCTTCACCTCTCCGGCCGTTTTGCAGAGCATCTTACGGAGACGCGGGTCTTCTATGGAGATGAGCGCGGCGGCGTCCTCGAGAACAAGCCCCCTGCCTTCGGAGGCCCTCTGAAGAATTTCGGCGACACCCTCTTCGGTTACGACGGCTTCTTTAAGAAGTCTCTCTATCCTGGCTGTATCGACTATCATATCCTAAGGGTCATCCTCTTAATTGACCGGCAGTGAAAAGACCGTGTCCTTCGGAATATCAAAAACTCCTGCCCGGGAGGTCTTCCGCGAAAACCCCGGAAGTTTAAAAATAAAAAAGCCGCACCTTTTTCAGGGGCGGCTCAAAAATGGGGGCCTTGGTGAGAGACCTCCGAAGGTTTTGAATTTTCAGCCGCTTCCCTACGCTGGTATTACCCAGATCAGGTCGTTAGGGTCTTCCCTTGCGGGAACTCTCAGCCCTTTCGGACTCCCCTAGCGTTAAGTATTACATAGTATAAAAATATCAGTACCCTGTGGATAAGTCAAGGGGGAAGTCGGGCGCCCGTTCCGGCTCTAACCCGCCGTGCGCCGGTACCATGCGGTCTGCAATTACTGAAACGGACTGCTTGCCACAGCCAGCCCATATTGCAAATTGTTGCACCTTTAAACCCGCCGTGCGCCAGCACCCGTTCAGGAGAGGGCAAAAAAAATCCCCTCCGTTTTACGGAGGGGATTTAGAGATCTGTCGGGTTTGGTCAGATGAGTTTACTCGCCGAGATGATGTTGTCGGCTATCTCGCGCATCTTCTTGTTTTCTTTCTGCGAGTGGGCCTGAAGGAGCTTGAAGGCCTCTTCTTCCGAGATGTTGCAGCGCTTCATCAGTATGCCCTTGGCCCTTTCCACGAGCTTACGGGTCTCTATGGCGTCTTTGAGGTCGATGACCTCGGTCTTAAGCGACCTGAACTCGCTGTAGCGCGCCATGGCGAGCTTTATTGCCGGCTCAAGCTGCTTTTTTGTGACGGGTTTTACGAGATAGGCGAAGACCCCGGCTTCGATGGCCTTGACGGCCATGTCATCGGAGGAAAGCCCTGTGATAAGTATGATCGGGGTCGGGCCCCTGGCGGTAATGGCCCTGGCTGCGTCGATGCCGTCCATCTCCGGCATCTTGACATCCATTATGACGAGATTGGGGTTTAAGTCAGCCGCGAGATCGACGGCGGCCTGTCCGTTGGAAACGGCGCCTACCACCTCATAACCCAACAACTCAAGCTGGTTCTTTAAAAAGAGCCTTGTCTTGGAGTTGTCCTCGGCTATCAGTACCCTGTTGTGTCCTTCTATCGGAGCTGCCTTCATCGCCAGTTCGTAGCCCTCATGACTATTTTAAACACAATATACAAAATACTGAGATTAGTCAATACTTTTTTTGTGATGACACCTTGGTTACGAATGAAAAAGAGGGCCAAAAGGCCCCCCTCTTCAATTCTAAAAACGCCGCTTGCCCTTAAACGAGTGCGATGGCGGAGACTACCGTGACGGTCGCTGCAAGGTGAGCTATTATATCAAGCACGCCGTTTACATACACTCTCTTCTTCATTTTTTCCTCCCTTTTGCATAGCGGTCCTTACAACACCCATTATACGGATGCGGGATTAAGGGATTA
>JACRCJ010000023.1 GCA_016219075.1 Deltaproteobacteria bacterium
ATATTTGCCACTCCTTGACCCGCCGATAAAGCGACGGGATTGCGCAGCACCACACCCATTCAAAGGCCGGAACAGGGCGAGGGTACTGGCGTACGGCGGGTAGGGTACTGGCGTACGGCGGGTAAAGTTAAATGCAGGTTTTTAAGCCTTTGTCTTTCAAAACGCAGCGGGCCGGGAGCGCGTCCCCTCCGTTATTCTCTCTTAGAGTCTAATACCCCGCGGCTTGCCGCGTCATTTTAAATCTCCTCCCCCTTGACGGGGGAGGCAGGGTGGGGGTGCAAGATTTCACCTCCCTGCTTCCCGTTGCATCGGTAGAGCGCAACGGAGCCCAGCCCTCACGTCGAGGGAGGGGATTGAGGGGAGACTTGCTACGGGGTGGCTCATTCTCCACGCACTTTAAGGAAGCCGTTCAGAAGCTCCGGTTTAGCATCCCTGTAAACTCCAGAGCGCTCTCCCGTTCGCCTCAGTCTGCCTGCCACTGTTTTGGTCACGGCCGTTTTTTTAAATCCCCGCAGGTAAAAAACAATTTGAAAATTGCAATGTTCCCGTTTTTATGATATGAAATTCCTGATAAAACTGTACAATCCGTCGTCTTAAGTCCGGCCGTCTGACTTCTCTCTCTTTTAAGCGCCGCAGCTACGCCATATCATATTTATCCTTACGGAGGTTATTTAGAAAATGTCCGGGCATTCGAAATGGGCCAATATAAAGCACAAGAAGGCAAAGACAGACGCCAAGAAGGGCAAGGTCTTCACGAAACTGATCAAGGAGATAATGGTGGCGGCAAAGACCGGCAGCGACATCAACGGCAACCCCCGCTTGAGGCTCGCCGTCGATAAGGCCAAGGCCGTTAACGTGCCTGCCGACAACATCGAGAGGGCCATCAAAAAAGGCGCGGGCGAGCTTGAGAACGTCAACTACGAAGAGGGCACTTACGAGGGGTACGGCCCCGGAGGGGTCGCCGTCCTTGTGAACTTCATGACCGACAACAGGAACAGGACCGCTTCCGAAGTGCGCCACGCATTCACAAGCTCGGGCGGGAGCCTCGGCCAGAGCGGTTCTGTCGCGTACATGTTCGAGAAGAAAGGCCTGTTCACATTCGACATGAAGGCCATAACGGAAGAGAAGCTGATGGAGGCCGCCCTCGAGGCCGGAGCCGAGGATGTCGTCCCTAACATCGACGACGGGGTCTACGAGGTCTACACCGAGCATACCGGCTTCAACGCCGTAAAGACGGCTTTCGACGACGCCGGGGTCAAATACCGCTCCGCGGATATCGCCATGATACCCAGGACCACGGTGAAGGTCGCAGGCAAGGTCGCCCAGCAGGTCTTAAGGCTCCTTGAGGAGCTTGAAGACCTTGACGATGTGCAGGAGGTCTTCGCCAACTTCGACATCCCGGCCGAAGAGATGGAGAAGATCGCCTGATAGTGTGAAGAAGGGGCGGGTTCAATGCTGCGGCCCTGATATGCCGCCCCCCGGCAAGGTATGCGCGCCGGGCCGTCCGGCTTAAAGAGACTGATGAACCCTTACCCTGGGCTTAAACCCCGGGGCTTTCATAATGTTAAAAATAAAAGTAAGCCTGTGAGGATTGTTTGAGGATATTAGGGATAGACCCAGGAAGCCGTTTTACCGGGTACGGCGTAGTGACCAAAGGTGTCGGCGGAAAGCTCACCGAGGTCACCAACGGCCGGATCATGCTCGACCCGGACATGCCGCTTCCATTGAGGCTCCTTAAGATCTCGGAAGGGATCAACTGGGTGATAAGGAAGTTCAAGCCGGAAGCCGTGGCAGTTGAGTCGATCTTCTTCGCCAAAAACGCCAGGAGCGCAATAGTGCTCGGCCACGCCAGGGGGGTAGTTCTTATGACCTCGGCGGCGCACGGCCTTAAGGTCTTTGAATACGACCCGAAGACCGTAAAAGCGGCCCTAACCGGCCACGGCGCGGCCTCAAAGGAGCAGATGCAGAGGATGATAAAGCTCCTTTTGAGCGCCGAAGCCGATTCATCGGATGCGGCTGACGCCCTTGCCGTAGCCATTTGCCACATTCACCACCACCGCGCCGGGCTTACGGTGGGCGCCATAAACCCGTTAAGCGTATGAAACGCGAGACGCATCCCCTTTTTTCCATATGATAGCCCATATCAACGGCAGACTGATCCATAAATCACCGGATACCGTGATAGTAGATGTCGCCGGGGTCGGCTATGAGGTTCTGATCCCGCTCTCCACATTCTACAAGCTCCCGGAGCTTAATGAAACGGTCTCGCTCAAGGTGCACACGAACCTTAGGGAAGACGCGATACAGCTCTTCGGGTTCCTTACGCAGGAGGAGAAAGAGGCTTTTGTGCTCCTCATAAGCGTCTCTGGCGTGGGGCCCAAGCTCGCGCGTAACATTCTCTCCGGCATACCTGTTGGGGACCTGGTGGCGGCCATCGGGACTTCCGACAAGGCCCGCCTGAGCCTGATACCCGGCATCGGCGGAAAATCGGCCGAGAGGCTCATAGTTGAATTGAAGGACAAGGTCAGGAAACTCTCGGCGCCGGGCGTGAAAAAGGCCGAGGAGGCCCCGAAAGACGCCCTCTCGACGGATGTCGTCTCGGCGCTCGACAACCTCGGTTATAAAAACATCCAGTCCGTTGAGGCCGTAAAAAAGGCCCGCGCGAGCCAGAGGCCGGACTGGGGTTTCGA
>JACRCJ010000173.1 GCA_016219075.1 Deltaproteobacteria bacterium
CGCTTTCGCACGAGACCCGGTCCGTGGCCCTTAAAGACGGCATATACTCGCTCGGCAAGACCATAAACACCCTTCACGGAAGCATCCTTTCGGCCAGGATGCTTCCCATAGCCGACCTCACCGAGGGGCTCCCGAGGGTCATAAGGGATGTCTGCAAGGCGTGCGGCAAGGACGTTGTGCTTAAGCTCGAAGGGGCGGAGCTCAGGCTCGACAGGGCGATACTTGAAAGCCTGGGGTCCCCCCTTGTGCACATAATAAGAAACGCCGTTGACCACGGGATAGAGCCCCCCGAAGAGAGGGCCGCCTCAGGCAAACCGGCCAGGGGGTCGATAACGATCAGGGCGTACTCCAAAAAGGACCGCGCCGTGATAGAGGTCTCGGACGACGGGCGCGGCATAAATACCGGAAAATTAAGGGAGAAGGCTCGCTTGAAAGGGATGGATGGCGAAAAACTCAGGACGATGACCGAAAAAGAGGCCCTGATGCTTATCTGCATGCCGGGACTAAGCTCCTCCGATACCGTAACGGAGGTCTCGGGCAGAGGCGTGGGCATGGATGTCGTCAAAGAGGCGGTAGAGGGCCTCGGCGGCGCACTGGGGATCGAATCCGCCCCCGGTGAAGGGACCAGGATTGTCCTCGATCTCCCGATGACGACCTCGATAACCAAGACCCTCATCGTCTCGGTCGGCACGGAACAGTTCCTGCTCCCCATCTCAAGGATAGTCAAGGTCGTCGAGGCGCGCTCAACGGAACTCTCAAAAGGGAGATACCGGCTCGAAGACGCGGAGGTCCCGCTGGTCTCTCTGGCCGGGGCCCTGGGCATGAAGCACACGGAGAGGCCGTTCTCCACGGTCATCTTCGTGGAATACCGGGGGTCCGTCGGGGCCGGGGACCTCGCCGGCATAATCGTCGATGACTTCGGGGACGAAATAGACGCCTACATAAAGCCGTTGCTGCCGCCGATCTCAAGACTCGGCGGAGTATCCGGGATCACGATCATGGGCGACGGAAGACCCGTATTCCTCCTTGACCTGCCCTATATAATCTCGAAAAACCTGACGCACGGGATGTAGCGGGTCCTTTTGCGCAAAGCCCTCCCGGAAGAACTCTTTTCAGCACCCCCGGAGCCTCTCCGGGGTTGACTCCGGGGTGGTAAACGGGTAATGTGTCTGTCGGCCCTTAAAGCGGCCTTTGATTTTCTTTAGCGTTAATCAGTCGTAATCGAGGCTTTCGCGCGGTTTTGGAATACCCCCCCGCTGCAATTCTCCGAGGTATCTCCTGAAACTTTCCCCTCCCTTGATGGGAGGGGACTAAAGGGGAGGGTGAAAGTATTTTTCACCCCCTCCCTACCCTCCCCCATCCAAGGGGGAGGGGCTTATGAGGAAACCGTGCGGCTTTTCTTCAGGGAATTACATGATTAATCTACCGATTCCGGCCTCTCAGTTTGCCGCAAGGAGGTTTCATTGGTATAATCCCGGATAGGCCTTGAAGGACGGACTTTTCCATATGAACATTAAGATGCTTAAAAAACTGCTCGAAGGCGTGAGGGACGGGCGCTTCGATACGGAGACCGCGCTCAAGAGGCTCAAGCACCTCCCCTTCGAGGAGCTTGAGTTCGCCACCCTTGACACGCACAGGGAGCTTCGCCAGGGTTTTCCTGAGGTCATCTTCGGGCAGGGCAAGACCGTCGTTCAGATGAAGGCCATCATAAAGAGCATGCTCAAGAGGAAAGAGAATGTCCTTGTGACAAGGCTTGATGAGGCGAAGGGCAAGGCCCTTAAAAGGGCGTTCCCGAAGGCGAGCCTCAGCCCGGTCTCAAGGACCCTCTTTATAAAATCGCACGCGATACAGCCTGCGGGCCGGGGTACCGTCCTGGTGCTTTGTGCCGGGACATCGGATGTCCCGGTGGCCGAGGAGGCCGCGGTAACGGCCGAGTGCATGGGCAACCGTGTCACACGGCTCTACGACGTGGGGGTTGCGGGAATCCACAGGCTCCTTAACAGGAAAGAAGATCTCTGGGAGGCGAATGTCCTCATAGTCGTGGCCGGAATGGAAGGTGCTCTGCCGAGCGTCGTCTCCGGGCTTGTTTCGCGCCCTGTGGTGGCCGTGCCCACGAGCGTTGGGTACGGGGCGAACCTCGGCGGGATCACCACGCTTCTGGCCATGCTCAACTCCTGCGCCTCAGGGATATCCGTTGTGAACATCGACAACGGGTTCGGCGCCGGGTATGTGGCGAGCCTCATAAACAGGGAGTAACGCAACAAAGGTACCTTATGAAAATCATTTATTTCGACTGCCCTATGGGCATAAGCGGGGACATGTGCCTCGGGGCCCTTATTGACCTCGGAGTGGACTTCAAGATGGTCCTCCGGGAGCTTAAAAAGCTCCCGGTCGACAGGATCGACATAAAACTCGGCAAGGTTCTCCGCCATTCCATAACCGGGACCACCTTCCGGGTCCGACTCACCGAGTCTCACCACCACAGGACCTTCAAAGACATCAAGTCGATCATAAAAAAGAGCGCGCTTACTCCCGTTGTAAAAGACTTGAGCGTTAAGATATTCGGGATAATAGCGGAGGCCGAGGGGAAGGTCCACGGGGTAGCCCCCGACAAGGTCCACTTCCACGAGGTCGGCGCAATGGACTCGATAATAGACATCGTCGGGGCATCTGTTGCGATAACATCCCTCAAGGCCGATAGTATTTTCTCCTCGCCCGTGGCGTTGGGCTCCGGGTGGGCCGACACCATGCACGGCAGGATCCCCATACCGGCCCCCGCAACAATAGAAATATTGAAGGGAGTGCCGGTGGCATCCTCAACCGCGCCTTTTGAGCTGACGACCCCCACGGGAGCGGCGATACTCAAGGCCGTGGCATCGGGGTACGGCCCCATGCCCTCGATGACGATAGAGAAGACCGGCTACGGTGCCGGGAAAAAGGACTTCAAGGGGTCGGCCAACATCCTGAGGGTTATAACCGGCAAGACAACGGAGGCGCTCCCGGCGCGGGAAAATACGGAGAACCTGACCGTTATCGAGACGAACATAGACGACATGAGCCCGCAGGTGTCCGGGTACCTCATGGACAGGCTCTTCGCGGCCGGGGCGCGGGATGTCTTTTTCACGCCCGTCCAGATGAAAAAATCAAGACCGGGGGTGCTTTTGACCGTACTTGCCGACCCGGAACAGAAGATGAGAATCCTTGATATGATATTTGAAGAGTCCACTTCGATAGGGGTAAGGAGCTATCCCGTAGAGAGGCACTGCCTTGAGAGAAAGACCGTCAGGGTCAAGACCCCCTACGGGACCGTGAGCGTAAAGGTCTCCGTAAGGGACGGGCGCGCCGTGAACGCCCAGCCGGAGTACGAGGAGTGCAGGGCGCTGGCCGAAAAGAAAAAAGTGCCTTTAAAAAAAGTGATGGACGCGGCGAGAGCGGCCCTCGAAGGGAGAAAAGGCGGGATGGGGCGGTAATAGGCTCCCGGATTTAAAATCGAGTCATGTACCTCCGGCAAAGCCGGGGGCTTGAAAAGACGCCCTGCCGGGTTTGTTAGCAAAAAAAGGTGTTCTTAATTCGCCGTACGCCAGTACCCCCTCCCTCGATTGCGATGGCTGGGCTCCCGTTGCGCTCTTCCGGTGCAACGGGAAGCGGGAGGGTGAAATTCCGAAGGGTGAAAGATTATTTGCACCCCCACCCTACCCTCCCCCATCAAGGGGGAGGGAGCACTAAGAACCTCCCCTCCCTCGATGGCGAGGGCTGGGCTCCCGTTGCGCTCTTCCGATGCAACGGGAAGCGGGGAGGGTGAAAAGTCATCCCCTTCCGTACCCCGTCAAGCGGAGAATTTTACAAGGACAGGCTACAGGAAATCAGATTCCCGGAACTGTCAAACTCTGTGAGTCCCCCGGCAAAGCCGGGGGTTTACCTGTTTTCAATTATACCTCCCCGCAAGCAAGTCCGGAGGCATCCATCGGCTTTAATCCGGTACGACAGCCGGGTTTTGGCGGGTCAAACGCCGCGGGAAATTAAATTCTATCCATTTGACTAAAGTCACACATTCTGATTATAATACGGTGCTATAATCAAAAATAAGTCATTAAGTCTTATAAATTACGGCTGAAAGGGCATTGGACCTCCGATCCGGAGAGCGCAATCAAGCAGGTAATGACAACCCATATTGGCATGAATCTTAAAAAAGGCCTCCAATGATAATACGCTGCTGGGGATCAAGGGGGTCGATAGCCGTTTCCGGCAAGGAGTTTATAAAGTAC
Source organism: Deltaproteobacteria bacterium (assembly GCA_016219075.1). GTDB lineage: Bacteria > Desulfobacterota > GWC2-55-46 > GWC2-55-46 > GWC2-55-46 > JACRCH01. The sequence continues at coordinate 4,266 of JACRCJ010000173.1, forward strand.
GGCGGGGACACGACCTGTATTGAGGTCGTCAGCAACACCGGCGACCTTATAATCATAGACGCCGGCACCGGCATAAGGGCGCTCGGAAACGAGTTGCTGCGCTCCGGCAGGCGCAAGATAAACCTCCTGCTGACGCACGCCCACTGGGACCACCTCTCGGGCTTCCCGTTCTTCAAGCCCATATACCATAAGGAGTTCTCGATAAAGGTCTACGGCCCGCAGCCGACCCAGGACTCCGTGAAGTCGATCATCTCAAAGACCATGGCCTCGCCCTATTTCCCCATAGAGCTGGAAGACATAAACGCGGACATAACATTCCTGGGCATGGGGAACAAGGGCTACTCCATCGGCTCGGTAAATATCACGACCATCCCTCTAAGCCATCCGAACCAGGGCGTCGGCTACAGGCTTGAGGAGAACGGCAAGTCGTTTGTCTTCCTTACGGACAACGAGCTTACCTTCCATCATCCCTTCGGGCTCGGCTACAAGGATTATGTCGAGTTCTCAAAGGGCGCCGACCTCCTCTTCCACGACGCCGAGTACTGCAAGGACGAGTACAGGGAGACCGCCGGATGGGGTCATTCCGCCTATATCGACACGGTAAACCTGGCCATTGACGCTGGGGTGAAATCCCTCGGGCTATTCCACCTGAACCAGGAGCGGACGGACGACGCAGCCGATGCTATCGGGAAGGAATGCTCTGAGTTGATCTCCAAAAAAGGCTCGAAGATGAAGTGCTTCGTTGTAGGAACAGGCACCGTGATCAAACTTTAGGGGCTTACCTCCCTGCACTCTTCTGCACTTCTTTGCACCCTTCTGCACCCTTCTGCACCTCTTTGCACGGATGACGGACGGCATACCGCGGTATCCTCCAAAAAAAAGACCCCGGCAACAGCAGCCGGGGCCAATTAAACGCCTGAACGACAATACTTTTCATCTTAAAGAAGGAAATATCCGGTAAAGCCCTGCGGGGCATCCGTCCGTGAACGGGTATGCCACTCCTTACCATCAAAATTCTCCGTCATTTATGGCGGAGAATTTTAATCCCTCAAAAACCTCACGGACGCCGTCCTTCGGCGCGCCAAACGGACCGGAAGACAAAAAAACAGCGTCGCGCCGCAAAGTCCGCTCACGGCATTTATCTGCCTTCCCTGATCGCCCTCGGCACGCCGGCTATGGTAGCCTTCCTTGTAAGCTCGTCGAGTTCGTCCTGAAACCCTTTTAGGCGCTCCCGGTCGGCGAGGACCTCTTTCTTGAAATTTTCGTACCTCTCAACGACCTCCCTGCTGTAGACCTGGCCGACCCTTCTGCCGCCGTCGAAGATATTTATATACTGCTCTTTAGCGGCTACGGAGGACTCGATCGCCTGCTTTTCTTCCCTGATCTTTCTGAAGGTATTGAGCCACCACTCAAGCGAATGGTCGCCGTAAAGCTCGGGGGCAGCTTCCCCATTGGGGATCTCCGGGACCGGGGGGGCCTCCTCCTCTTCCACAGCCGGGGTCGTCTTGTGTATCTTTACATCCGGGCGGAGACTCTCGGGGACTTTGCCGAGGTCGTCGGTTATGTGTGTTACCCCGTCCTTGTCCGTCCACTCATAGAATTGGGCGTAAACGGCGGAGGATGTTAAAAAGAGGATTATCAACGCCCATCTTGCTATTCTCATCGTGTCCTCGGTATCCCTTATTTTTAATGTTCTTAAAACCCCGGGGTAATAAGTCCGTGGAGCGTTCATTTCCGTGATATTGAAAAAGCCCTTTTGCGCCCCTTGCGGGGAACCCGGCCACTAAAGAGGCCCGGCGCGCCGTAAGCTTTTTTAACGATGAGGCTGTTCAATGAGTATACTCTACCGGCGTCCTCCAGTCAAATACGCTTCCTCGACCAGACGCTCTCCGTCGGTCCTGACCGTCACGGCCCCGTCGGTGTCGGTCCTCAATACTTTCGCCCCGGCGGCCCTGTACCTCTCAAGCGTTTGTGCGTGAGGGAAACGGAACACATTGTAGCGCCCGGCCGATACTACCACCACGGAGGGGCTCACTGCCTTCAAAAACCCCTCTGACGACGAATACCTGGACCCGTGGTGAGGCGCTTTAAGGACTTCGGCCCTGATGTCTTTTTTTACAAGCTCCCCTTCGGCGTCCTCTCCGATGTCGCCGGTAAAGAGGAACCGGGTCTTTCCGTAGCCTATCCTCAGCACAAGGCACATATTGTTGGAATCGAAGGGCTCCCGGCCCGAGGGGTGGAGCGTTTCCACGGTGACTCCTCCGACCACGCGGGTCGCAAAGGCGCCGTCGACCGTTCTCATCGGGATACCTTTTTTCCTGAGGATCCTTCCAAGCTCGCCGAGGTCCCCGTACCCGTTCCACCAGAACTCCCCGACGCTGAAGTTCCCGGCTATGAACTTAAGGCCGTCCATGTGGTCTCTCTGTGCGTGGCTTAAGACAAGGTAGTCTATCTCCTTTATCTTTCTGGACCAGAGAAAAGGCGCGAGCACCTTTTCTCCGATGTCGAACCCGCCCCAGACCCCTCCGCCGTCTATCAGCATCGTAGCCCCTTCGGGCGTCTCTATAAGCTCCGAGTCCCCCTGCCCGACGCTTATGAAGGTCACCCGGAGTTCGGGACTTTTTTTGGAGTAGGCGTAGTACCCCCGGTCCGCCGCGAGGAGCGCGATCACGAACAGGGCGGCGTACTTCATGCGCCTGTCTTTTTTGAAGTTGACCGCGAAGAACAAAAGGGCGTAGTAAAGCACCATCTCGAGGGCCGTGGGCGTAGTGACCCATGCGGATGCGTAGGGGAGCGAAGCAAACGCCTTGACGGAGATTAAAAGGAGCGTGAAGGCCAGGTCCGCAAGTATCAGGAATACCGAGGCGAGGCCCGGGGAAAATGCCGAAACCGCCGAGCTTATGAGCAAAAGCGGCACCACCGCGCCCGTAAGCGGAACGGCCGCGAGGTTTGCACCGAGGCCCACGAGAGAGACCCTGTGGAAGTTGTAGGCGAGTATGGGAGCGGTCCCGGCCCCGGCGGCAAGCGTCACTAAAAAAGCGGGCTTTACCCGCCGGGTCAGAACGCGCTCGATGCAGGCACGCAGGCCGCTCTTCCTGAGCCCGCCGCCTTCTTTTTTTCCGGTATCGAGCAACCTGTCAAGTCTCGGGGTCATGTAGATGATGAAAAAGACCGCCGCGAACGAGAGCTGGAAAGAGAGGTCCCAGACGGAGTGCGGCGAGACAAGGAGTATTATAAGGGCGGCAAGGGCGAGGGTATTTAAAAAGTCCCGCCCCCTGTTAAGGAAAAGGGCTGCGATGAACGCCCCGACCATTATGACGGACCTTACGGTCGAGACCGGAAAACCTGCTATCATCCCGTAGAAGAAGACCGGTATCAGCGAGAATGCGAGGGCCGCTTTTTTGACATCGACGGCAAGCATCAGCCTCTCGCTCCGTTTGAGGAGAAAGAGCGCCGCCGAGTACGCGAAGAGAGCGACCACCCCGACATGGAGCCCCGAGATGGAGAGTATGTGCGCGACACCCGTACTGTTGAAGGCCTCTCTTTCGGACGGGTCTATGCCGGCCGTATCGGATATGATGAGCGCCTTTAAAAACGCCTTGTTCCGCGCCCCCGAGGAGTCTACGAGCTCCCTTATCCTCTGTCTCTCCCTCCCGATGAGCCCGCCGTTTCCTGCCTCGAGCCTTTCGGCGAGGCCGGGTTTTTTTACGAACCCGGTCACGAATACCGACTTGAGCTGAAGATACATCCTGTAGTCGAACTCTCCGGGGTTCCCGTAGTTGTAAGGCTCCTTGAGACTCCCGGTAAACCTTATGTAGTCGCCGGCGCCAAAAGGGGCCCCTCCGTTGACGGTCAGAAGGACCGTGCCCGTGGTCTCACGCCAGACCCCCTCAAAGAGTATCCTTCTGGCCTCGACCCCGAGCCGCGTCCTCTCTCCGGTAAACTCCGCCTCCTTCGTAACCGTCCCTTCAACCGTTGTCTGCAGACGCGCTTCACTGCCCTGATCGCCTGCCGCGCCTCCGCGGACGAAGTTTACGATGTGGTCCGCCGGGAACTCCGGCCTGAGATAAGGGATGACAAAGAGAGCGCCGATGAAAAAAAACGGCGGCACGGCGAGCGCACGGTTGAACGGCCGCTTTTTAATCGAGAATACTACGACGGGGAGAAGCGTACAAATGGTGAGAAACAGGACCGCGCCGCGTCCTATGCCGGTCAGGCCGGAGAAGACTGCCCCGGAGATAAAGGCCGCAAGGAGTGGGACCAGAGGGTGCATAGTCTTGCCGCTTTCAGGCTTAAGATGCGTTTAAAATTCTCCGCCATAAATGCCGTAGAATTTTGATGGTAAGGAAGAATCATTTATATGTGCCTCTCCTTAATCCAAAGCTAAAGCTACGGGATTGCGCAGTGGCACACCCATTCAAATCAAAGGTTTAAAGCATACTATCATAATAAGTTGATTCTAAAAATATTTTATTTATAAATCAATACAAACATCATTATATTTGGCGCCGTTTTTTATTCTCTCTTAGGGTCTAATACCCCGCAGCTTCCCGCGCAATACATTAGGCCTTTTTGCGCGCTGCCGCGCGCCTCGGGGCTATTGCTCGGCTCGCTGTCAAGCTCGCGCGCAATAAATACAGAGGCTTGCTCGCTCACTCTCCTTTATGCTCGCTACGCAATGCCCCTGGTGTTTTGTTAAAAACAATACAAAACATCTAATAAC